>DPSI01000395.1 GCA_003527165.1 Pseudomonas sp. | reverse complement strand
GCGCATGAGCGTCTCCTGGCCATTGCGGGCTCGCTCATTCCATAGATGAAGCCCGAAAGCCGTTCATGAGAGCGCTGCATGTTGGAGCCCGGCGTTCTGCTTGCTTACCCGAATGCCTCCGCCGTTACGCCCGCTTCACGGCGCAGCGCCCTCTTCCGCTAGACACATGAGCCTGAATGACAGGCTCAACCGGCGAAGCTACACTGCGCGCCTTCCTTCGAGCCAACCGATTCGCCTGCCAGCCGTGGCCCGCGAATCGATCTGCTGTTTTCACCTCTGCCGGGGCCACCGGCCAGGACTCGCCATGATCCGCATCAACGAACTGCAACTGCCGCTCGATCACCCTGCCGAGGCGCTGCGCCAGGCCGTCGTGGCGCGCCTGAAGATCACCGATACCGAGCTACTCGACTTCACCGTGTTCAAGCGCAGCTATGACGCACGCAAAAAGAACAGCGAGATCACCTTCGTCTACATCATCGACGCCAGCGTGGCGGACGAGGCCAAGGTGCTTCAGCGCCTGGCCGACGACCGCAACATCCGCGTCTCGCCGGACACCGGCTACTACCCGGTCGGACAGGCACCCGAGGGGCTGAGCGAGCGGCCGCTGGTGATCGGCTTCGGCCCGTGCGGCCTGTTTGCCGCGCTGACCCTGGCGCAGATGGGTTTCCAACCGATCGTGCTGGAACGCGGGCGCGACGTGCGCAGCCGTACCAAGGACACCTGGGCGTTGTGGCGCAAGAAGGTGCTGAGCCCGGAATCCAACGTGCAGTTCGGTGAAGGCGGCGCCGGGCTGTTTTCCGACGGCAAGCTCTACAGTCAAATCAAGGACCCAAAATTTTACGGCCGTAAGGTGATGCATGAATTCGTCCGCGCCGGCGCGCCCGAAGAGATCATGTTCGTCAGCAAGCCGCACATCGGCACCTTCCGACTGACCGGGGTGGTCTCGACCATGCGTGAGGAGATCAAGGCGCTGGGCGGCGAAGTGCGTTTCGACAGCCGTGTGGTCGACTTCATCATCGAGGACGGCCGCATCCAAGGCGTACGCATGGCCAACGGCGAGGAGATTCGCAGCCGTTACGTGGTGCTCGCCCTCGGTCATAGCTCGCGCGATACCTTCCGCATGCTGCACCAGCGCGGCGTTTACCTCGAGGCCAAGCCTTTCGCCGTGGGCTTTCGCGTCGAGCATCCGCAATCGCTGATCGACAATGCACGCTTGGGCAAGTACGCCGGGCATCCCGAACTGGGCGCCGCGGACTACAAGCTGGTCTACCACGCCACCAATGGCCGGGCGGTGTACAGCTTCTGCATGTGCCCGGGCGGCACCGTGGTGGCGGCCACCTCCGAGCCAAACCGCGTGGTCACCAACGGCATGAGCCAGTACTCGCGCAACGAGCGCAACGCCAACGCCGGGATCGTCGTCGGCATCAATCCGGACGAGGATTTCCCCGGCGGCCCGCTGGCCGGCGTCGAGCTGCAGGAACAGCTGGAATCGCGCGCCTTCGAGCTGGGCGGCAGCGACTACTGCGCGCCGGGGCAACTGGTGGGCGACTTCATTCGCGGCAAAGCTTCGAGCGAATTCGGCGAAGTCGAGCCATCCTACAAGCCGGGCGTGCGCCTGGGCGACCTGGCACCGTCGCTGCCGGACTATGTGATCGAGGCCATTCGCGAAGCCCTGCCGGCCTTCGGCAAGCAGATCCGCGGCTTCGACCGTGCCGATGCAGTGCTCACCGGTATCGAGACGCGTACCTCGTCACCGGTGCGGATCAAGCGCGACAACGAGTCCCTGCAGAGCATCAATACCCGCGGCCTGTACCCAGCCGGTGAAGGTGCCGGTTACGCCGGCGGCATCCTTTCCGCTGGCGTCGATGGCATCAAGGTGGCTGAGGCGGTGGCCACCGCCATGCTGGCCGATTTGCAGGGCTGAACGAGGTCGCACAGCACGGATGGGGCTGAGCTCCGGATCAGCGCTGGCCCGCCATGATCCGCGCGACCACCCCCTCAGCCTGAAGATGCTCGAAGGCCGCCTGGGTGCGCTGCACGGTGTCGTCATCGGTATGCCGGCTGTAGGCCATGTAGAGCTGCGTGGCCGCGTTGGGCGTGAAGACTTTCTCTACCATGCCCGGGTCCAGGCCGGCCTCGTTGCACAGGGTGACCATGTCCTGCTCGGGCATGGGCACCAGATCGACCTGGCCGTTGAGCAAACGCTTGAAGTTGTCGCGGTTGTGCGCCGTCAGCACGATCTTGGTGAAGCCATTGGCCTGCAGGTACTGGTGACGCACATCCGCTCGCATAACGCCGATCCGATAGGCTTTCGCCGCTTCCAGATCGGGCACCTGGATGTCGCCCCGCTCACGCAGTTTGTAGAAGTGATAGTCGATGCTTATGATCTCGCCGACCCAGCGAAACAGCGTCTCGCGTTCCGGGGTGCGCGCGATGAGGTACACCAGCACACCCGGCTCCCGCAGTGCCATGTCGTAGGCGCGCGCCCAGGGATACAGGCCGATCTGATAGTCCTCCAGACCCGCGCGTTGCAGCGTCGCCTGGACCACTTCGGTGGCCGAGCCGACCACCTTGCCATCCTGTAGATAGCTATAGGCGGTCTCTTCGGTCACCACCCGCAGCGGTCCGGCATGTACCGTCGTTCCGAGCAATCCCAGGGAAAAAACGATCCAGGCGATCGAGCGCATCGTGCGGGCCTCGCAGCAATCAGTCGGAAATACAATTGCGGCCCTGCGTCTTGGCCCGGTAAAGAGCCTCGTCCGCGCGGCGCAGGAGTTGATCGAATTGGTCCATGCTGTCGGAGTCGAACCCGGCCAGGCCAATACTCAGCGTGACGTGGGGCGAAACGGCCGAGGCATCGTGCGGCATCTTCCGTTCGGCCAGCCGCTGCTGCAGACGCGCGGCTGAACGCTGGGCGGACTCGGCGTCGACGCCAGGCAACAGCACCACGAATTCTTCGCCGCCGAGCCGCGCCACCACTTCGCCGGCGCGGGCGAACACGGATTTGAGGGTCTCGGCGACTATCTGCAGGCATTGATCGCCCTGCGCATGGCCGTAGTGGTCGTTGTAACGCTTGAAGAAATCCACGTCGCACATCAGCACGGCCAGCGGCTGGCCGAGGCGGAGCGCACGGCGGAATTCGACTTCCTTGATCTCGTCGAAATGCCGGCGGTTGGCCAGCCCGGTGAGCGGGTCACTGCGCGATAACTCATCGAGCAGTACGTTGGCGGCCCGCAACTCGGTGGTACGTTCTTCGACCAGTTCGGCCAGGCGGTCCCGGTGCGCGGCCAAGGCCAACTCGTCCTGATGCTGACGCTCGAGATAAGCCGAGAGTTTCGCTTGCAGGCCGTTGACGCCCGACTCCAGCAGGCTCAGCTCATCGTGGCGCTTCGCCGAGCGTTCGAGCCGCAGGGTCTGGTCGAGGTTATCAGGGGTCAACCCGGCCAGATGACGGGCGATCCGGCGCACATGCAGGGTGACGGTGCTGTTGAACATCCACATGATCAGCCCGGCGAGCAGCAGCGACTGGATAACCTGGGTAATGACGATATCGGTGAGTTCACCGATCAGCCGCTCCCAGAGCAACCCTTCATTACCTTCCAGCGTCAACTCGCCCACCGTCTCACTGGCACCGGCATAGGGTTCATACATCAGGCGGTGCTGCAATGTCGGTGCACGGTGCGGGTCTCGCTGCTGCGCCCGTTCGCGCAGGATGATTTCCGGCGCCCGCCCGGCGCGGATGATCTGCAGTTCGACGCGACCGACCGGTGCCGCCCTGGCGACGCTGTCGAGCTGGGTTTGCAGGGCATCGCTGTCCATTTCCCAGATTGCCTTGGCCAGGTTGCTCTGGAAGACCTGGTCGATCAGTTCCAGCTCGGCATTCATCGCCGCCAGGCTGTCTTGCCAAGCCAACCAGATTCGCAATCCCACCGTGGCCAGGGTGAACAGCAAGCAAAAACCGAGCGTGGCCACTACCAGCCGGCGCCCGAGCGAGCCGGTCTGCCGGTGCGCAGCCACAGGGGCCGCAGGGCCGGCGGTATAGGCGTTCATTTGAGCCATCGGGTGGCGATGGCGTCGTAGCGGCCATCTGCCCGCACGCGCGCCAGCGCTTGGCGGAAGCGCTCGACCACTTCATCCGGCGTGCTGCGGCTGAAGGCCATGCACAAGCCGTTGGCACCGCCGAGGTCGTCCAGGCTCAGCTGAGGAACTGCGGTTTCGTCCGGGTTTCCGCTGGCATGGCGCACCAGGTAATGGGCGTTGAGCTCGTTGGAAATCCACAGATCCACCCGCCCGGCCTTGAGCTTTTCATAGTTGTGCTCGTACTTGTTGCTCGACTGCAGGTTGCGACCGATAGCGAAGCCCTTGTCGATCAGATATTGCTCGCCGACGTCTTCTTTCACGGTGGCGATCTGGTACTGACGGGCGTCGTCGAGGCTCTTCAGGTTGAACTGGGTGCCAGGCAGTGAGAACAGGTACCAGCGCGTCGGCGCGATGACCCCGACCCACTTGAACAGCGCTTCGCGCTGCGGGGTCCGGGCAATGGAATAGATCAGGACGTTTTCGGAATTGAGCGCGATATCGTAGGCGCGTGCCCAGGGCATCGACTGAATGTGTGCGGCTTCCCCTACCTCGTCCAGAACAGCCTGTACCACCTCGGTGCCCATGCCGGTCAGCTTGCCGTCGACAGTCATGTTGTAGGGAGGCAACTCTTCGGTGACGACCGTAACGCCGCTGGCTGCGCAAGTCGTCTGGCTACCGAACAGCAATGCGATCAGCGACAGGATGAACGTCAAACGGCGGAACGAGGGTCGATTCATCGGGTGACCTCTGGGACGAACAGGCGTCCGGCATGTAACACGCAAGCCTGACATCATATTGCCATCATTCAAAACGCAATCAAGCACTCATTTTTCGGCGCCCCGCGCGCAGACTTGAACGCTCTCAGGCATTCACAACGACACGCCGACGAACGGACCAGAGGGCCCGACACGCCATACTCATCCACGGCATGCCTCGTGACCCTGGGTGCTTATGGAAAAGAAGAGACAGAGCCGTTCGCTGTGGGCTGGGCTGCCGAGGCAGGTGGCTGGACACTAGGACCGGTCAGCCTGCCGGCGCTCTGCTGGGGAGCACCGCTCGACGAGCTGGCTCACACCCTCGCTCGTAGCTGGCGTGGATTGATGCCGAACTGCCGCTTGAACGCCGTGGCGAAGTTGGCTGGGCTGTTGTAACCCGCACGCCAAGCTGCTTCGGTGACACTGCTGCCTTCGCGCTCCAGCGCCTCACGCGCCATGTTCAGGCGCCGGGCGCGCTGGTACTCGAACACCGTCATGCCCTTGAACAGGCGGAACTGGCGTTGCAGGGTCGTGGCGTTCACACCCGTTTCGCGGGCGATGTGGTCAAGCGTCCAAGCGTCGGCCTCACCGCTGTCGAGCAGCTCGACGAGTCGTTGCAGACGGCGGTATTCCTGCGGGCGCAAGCCCTGTTCCGCAGAGGCCGCGCCCTCGCCCAGGCTGGCCAATGCCTCGCAGGCGATGTCCAGCGCCCGGCTCTCCCAGTACAGACTTGCCAGCAACGCGTCATAGCCGGGTGGGTTGAGCATCTGGTCAGCCAACGTCAGCAGACGTGACGAGGGCTTCCAGACGCGTGTCGCCAAGTGGCTGTCCATGAACCGGCGGATCGCCCCATCGGTCGCACCGACACCCTCTCCACGACCCTCGAACCAGCCCGGGGTCAGGCTCACCACCAGCTTGCGGATATGACTGCCGCGTCGTGCCTGGCGACGGAACTGCACCGGTTCGTTCATCGAGACCGCGACGCCCTCTGGCACATGGCGTGCCGAAGGATGCCCGAGGGTTAGCGACAGGTCGCCGTAGCTGACCTGGCTCTGCCCCCGAAGGAAAAGGACGAACGATAGCCGCGGACCGACCGTGTTTTCGGTGACGAAATCCTGCAATTCCTCGCAGGAGGACCAGTGCAGCGACAAGCCGTCGCGCAGCTGCGCCCATTTCACCCGCCCGTAGAACAGGCGGTCGTCGTTGCCGTTGGGCAAGCGCAGCCCCGTCCGGCTCATGGCCGGAAGCTCATCGCCACGGATGATGTGGTCAGGTTGGTTCATGCAGCGCTGCGCCTCGAAAGCGACTGATCGCAAAGCAAATGTTCGATCAGGCAAAGGTTCGCCGATCGGACGCATGGCAGACTACGCGCCGTCATCTTTTGATGCAAATCATTATCATTAAGTGACGCGAACGTTTGCCAACTACACACTCGCGCCGCTGCGACAGGAGCCGCCCATGGACAGAATCCTCTGCACTTCCCGCTTCGGCCAGCATGCCCGCCCGCTGCTGCTGCTCGTCGGCCTGCTCGCCCCCTTCCCACTCAGTGCGCTGGCACAAAGCGTTGCGCCGCAGGGCGAACCGGTGGAACTGGAGAGCATCACTGTCGAAGGCAACCGCCTGTACGACATGTCCTCATCGGAGCAGAGCGGCGGCTACACCGTGCCGGCCGCCACCGTCGGCACCAAGACGCCGGCCGAACTGCGCGACATTCCGCAATCGATCACCGTCTACACCAGCGATTACATTCGCGACCGCCAGTTCGTGAACCTTGACGATCTGGCCAAGTACACCGCCGGGTTGCGCACCCTGACCAACGACAGCGGCCGTTCCTCGATTTACGCGCGCGGCTACGAGTACGACGAATTCAATATCGACGGCCTACCAGCGCCAATGGCCAGCATCAACGGCACCCTGCCTTCACTGTCGCCCTTCGACCGGGTGGAGATCATGCGTGGGCCTTCCGGACTCTTCAACAGCACCAGCGAGATGGGCGGCATCGTCAACATGGTGCGCAAGCGCCCGACCGGTGAATTCCAGGGCAGCCTGACCGGCCGCTACGGCACCTGGGACCAGAACTACCAGGAAGCCGATTTCTCCGGCCCGCTCGATGCAGACGGACGCATACGTGGCCGTGTGGTCGCCTCGCGCGCCGATACCAATGGCGAGGTGGACTACAACGAGAACACCAGCGAGAGCTTCTACGGCGCGCTGGACATGGACCTGACCGCCGCCACCACGCTGTCCTTCGGGCTGATCCACCAGACCAAGGACATCGTTCCGCACAACGGCTACCCCGCCGCCACCGACGGCCGCCTCGAAGATTTCAGCCGCTCGACCTATCTCGGTGCCGATTGGGGCGATTTCGATTCGCGCAGCACTGACGCGGTCGCCGAGCTCACCCACCGCTTCGACAATGGCGGATACGGACGGGTGGCGGTGCGCGGCGCCAAGCGCGCAACCGATTATCTCTATGCCTTCAGCGCGCGCAACGCCACCTCCGGCGCCACCAGCCTGGCTTACACCGCACGCGAGCTCGAGCAGGACACCCTCGCCGTCGACGCCAATTACAGCCAGCCGTTCGAACTGTTCGGGCAGGTCAGTGAGTTCGTCGTTGGTAGCGACTTCAAGCACTACGAAACCGACACCGCCGATGCTCGCGGCAACCTGGGGCCGATCACTGTCGCCACCTACCATCCAACCGACACCGCCAAGCCGAACGTCACCTTCGACACGCCAATCGAGACCGAGGAGCGTGAAGCCGGGCTCTACGCCAAGCTGACCTTCCGCCCCATCGAGCGCCTGGCGCTGATCGGCGGCGCACGCCTTAGCAGCTATAAAGGTGAGAACAGCAGCGCCAGCGAAAACGTGACAGAGACCGGTCATGTCACGCCCTACGGCGGCCTGGTGTTCGACCTCGACGCGCAGCATTCCCTGTATGCCAGCTTTTCGCAGGTGTTCAAGCCACAGACCGAAGCCGGCGCCGATGGTCGCATCATCGACCCGCGCGAAGGCGAGCAGTACGAAGTGGGCATCAAGGGCAGCTATTTCGGTGGCGACCTCAACGCGCGGGTTACAGCCTTCCAGCTGACCGACGAGAACCGGGCAGCCGGAGCCATAGACGAAAACGGTGTACCGATCAGCGGGCTGTACGAGGCCACCGGCAAGACCCGCATCCGCGGCGGCGAGTTCGAAATCAGTGGCTACCTGACGCCCGAATGGGAGCTGCTGGCCGGCTATACCTACATGAAGACCGAGAATCTGGCCGGTGACGACAACGCCCTGTTCGCACTCATGCCGCGCCACCAGGCCTCGCTGTGGAGCAAGTACACGCTAGCGGGCGGTGCACTGCACGGCCTCGGTATCGGCGCCGGGGTGACGGCAATGAGCGATTACTACATCGAGCGCTCGGGCAGCCCGCGCCTGAGTGCACCGGGCTACGCCGTGGTCGATGCCAAGCTCTCGTATCCGATCACCGACAAGCTGACCGCCACCTTCGATGCCAGCAACCTGCTGGACCGCAAATACTATTCGCGGGTCGGCAGCGTTGGCACCTTCAACTTCTACGGTCCGTCGCGTAATTTCACCGTCGGCGCCCGCTACGAGTTCTGATCCACCCGAGCCGCCGGCATCTTCGCGGGTGCCGGCGGCTTTGCCCTGGAGATCGACATGCCCCACTTTCACGCCCGGGTCCCTACCCCACGCGCCTTGCGTAACATGACCCGTCTGTACAAGCACTTCGGTCACAAAGCCGAGGTGCAGGCTGACGAACATCAGGCGCAGGTCGCTTTCGCGTTCGGCCAGTGCCGAATGTTCGCCGAGCCCGATCAATTACTGATCGAATGCCAGGCCGAGGCCGGCGAAGCGGAAAAACGCCTGCGCTTCGTCATCGACGATCATCTTCACCGTTTCTCCGGCGACGAGGCGCTGCGGGTCGACTGGCGGGACGGTCCCCTGCTCTCGCCCGCTGGCGAAAGCCCCGTATGAAGCCGGCCATCATTGCCCTGCTGGCGAGCCTCGGCTGTGTCAACGCACCCGCCAACGCGGCCGACGGCAACGAATGGCAGCCGGTCGTGTTGCCCCATGCCGAACAACACGACGTACACTCGCGCCACACCGGCCGCGCCTACCGCATCTTTATCTCGCGACCACAGCACGAACCACCGCCCGACGGCTATCCGGTGCTCTACGTGCTCGATGGCAATGCCTTGTTCCCTGGCTTGGCAATCCAGGCCCAGGCTCTGGAGGACCGCCCCGACCCGAGCCTGCGCAACTCCGTGCTGGTGGTCGGCATCGGCTACCCTGGCGATAAGCTGTACGACTTCAAAGCTCGCGCCGAGGACTACACCCCCGAGGCCGGGGATCGCCAGCGCCTGCCCGGCCGCGAGCCACCGCCCTCTGGCGGTGCCGAGCGCTTCCTCAGCTTTATCGAAACCGAGCTCAAGCCAATGATCGCCGAACGCTACCCGGTCAACCTCGGGCGGCAGACCCTGTTCGGCCATTCCTACGGAGGGCTCTTCACCCTCTACACGTTGCTCAACCGACCACAGGCATTCCAGCGCTACGTCGCCGCCAGCCCGTCGATCTGGTGGTATCAGGGCTACGTCTTGCGCGCCGTCGAACGCCTAGAGCAGCAAACCCAGCCCCTCAACGCGCACCTGTTAGTCACCGCTGGGGGAGCCGAACAGCCGGCACCGGGCGACTCGCTGAGCGATCCCCGCCAGCGTCACATGGCCGAACGACGCATGGTTGGCAACGCCCAAGACTTCGTAAGTCGCCTGCAATCCCTGACGACCCGGGGCCTGCACAGTGAGTTCCGCCTGTTCCCAGGCGCCAATCACGGCACCAATGCCACGCACAGCTCAGTGGCCGCACTGGAGGCGGCCGCGGCGCTCGGACGAAGCCCGGAGCGAGGCAAGGGTGATTGACTCAGTACGACGCACAGCGCACCACGCCATTTGCGGACCTGTATTGTCGAACCGGCGCAGCACTCAGCGGCCATCTACCTCGACGGCACCGAGACGGCGCGAGCCGCAACGACAGCTCCACAGGCGTTGCAGACCTTGTGACGATGGTAGAGTCACAAGGTCGATCACCACCACAGGAGAAACCATGCGTCCATTGTTCAAGGCCCTTTTGCTGTCACTACCCCTTTCTCTCACCTCGCAGTCCTTCGCCGCCGAATCGCCTGAGGGCCGCTGGCAAACCATCGATGATGAAACCGGAAAACCCAAGTCCATCGTCGAAATCCAGGAAGCCGCCGATGGCACGCTGAGCGGCAAGGTGACGGAGATCCTGCAGTCAGACCATGGCCCCAACCCTGTATGCAGCGCCTGCGAGGGCGAGCGCAAGGACCAACCGATCTTTGGTATGACCATTCTCTGGGGCCTCAAGCCCGACGGCGAACGTGTCTGGAGCGACGGCAACATTCTCGACCCGGCGAAGGGCAAAACCTACCGCGCCAAAGTGACGCTGCTCGAGGGCGGTGAAAAGCTGGAGATGCGCGGCTACATTGGCATCGAGGCGCTAGGCCGCACGCAGACCTGGATACGTCAGTAAGCCAGGCAGCACCCGCAAGCCCTGCCGGGTCGCGCCCGGCATCGACCCGGACCGGCTTCGCGAGCTGGCTGCACGGCGCGAGCGGCTAGGGGTCAACCAAGTATGCGTTTATTACCCTACCGCGCTCAGGCGCAAACCCTCGTCCTGTTACGCCGCATACTCTGCGCGGCGTTGCTGCTCATGATCAGCCCGTTGGCGTCTGCCAATACCCAGCTGGACGCGATCGTTGATCAGGCCGGACAGCTCGAGCAGCTGGAAACGCTGATCATAGCCCAACATGGCGATGTGATCGCCGAGCGCGGCTACCGCGGCCACCGCACGACCTCGCCGACCAACATCAAGTCTGCATCCAAGTCGGTGATCTCCGCACTGGTCGGCATCGCCATCGACAAGGGTGTTCTCGGAGGCACCGAGCAGCACGTCACCGAACTGCTGAAAGATGATTTGCCGAGCAATCCGGATCCCCGTTTACAGCAGGTGACGGTTGGCAATCTGCTCTCGATGCAGGCCGGGCTTGGATCGACGTCCGGACGCAACTACGGCGCCTGGGTGGCGAGCCGCAACTGGGTTCGGGCGGCGCTGGCGCGCCCGTTCGAGGCTGAACCGGGCGGGGCGATGATCTACTCCACCGGATCGAGCCACCTGCTCTCGGCGATCCTCAGCCGTCGCACCGGCCAATCGACGCTGCAGCTGGCGCGGCAATGGCTGGCGCCGCTCGACGGCTTCGCCATCAGCGCCTGGACGCGAGACCCGCAAGGCATCTACCTCGGCGGCAACGAAATGGCGATGACGCCACGTTCGCTGCTGGCCTTCGGCGAGCTCTACCGGCGCGGCGGCGTCACGGCATCCGGTGAGCGGCTGCTGCCCGAGGATTGGATCGCGACGTCCTGGACGCCGCGTACACGCTCCCGCTTCACCGGTCATGGATATGGCTACGGCTGGTTCATCACGCAATTGAGTGGCGTAGACGTACGCTATGGCTGGGGTTATGGCGGTCAGATGGTCTATGTGGTGCCGGAGCTCGACATGACCGTGATAATGACCTCGAACACGCAGCAACCATCGAGCGGCGCCATGGTCCACCGCGATGCACTACATCGGTTACTCGGTCAGATCATCGATGCCGTCCGCGAACCAGCGCCGCCATCGGCGGGGTAAGCAACATCGTCTGCCGTTTCGTCACGTTGATGGCAAAAAAGCCCCCGGCCAAATGACCGGCCCAAGACGCAAAAAGGCGCCCGAAGGCGCCTTTTCGTTACAGCAAAGCGGGAATCAAGCCTTGTTGGCTTTCTTCGCAGCGCGGCTACGCTCACCTTCGTCGAGGATCTTCTTGCGAAGACGGATCGACTTCGGCGTGACTTCACAGAGTTCGTCGTCCTGGATGAACTCCAGTGCTTGCTCCAGCGTGAAGCGGACCGGCGGAACCAGGGCGATGGTTTCGTCCTTGCCCGAAGCGCGCATGTTGTCGAGCTTCTTGCCCTTGGTGGGGTTAACACCGAGGTCGTTGTCACGGCTGTTCAGGCCGATGATCTGACCGTTGTAGATTTCCTGGCCGTGCTCGACAAACAGCTTGCCGCGCGCCTGCAGGGTTTCCAGGGAGTAGGTCAGGGCCTTGCCGGTATCGATCGATACCAGTACGCCGTTCTGACGACCGGACATGTGGCCGGACTTCATCACGTCGTAACGGTCGAAGATCGAAGTCAGGATGCCTGCACCGTTGGTCAGGGTCAGGAACTGGTTACGGAAACCGATCAGACCGCGAGCAGGGATGTTGTACTCGAGGCGAACACGGCCCTTGCCATCCGGCACCATGTTGCTCAGGTCGCCCTTACGCAGGCCCATCTCTTCCATGACTTTGCCCTGCGCTTCTTCAGGGATATCGATGGTGACGTTCTCGAACGGCTCGTGCTTGGTGCCGTTAACTTCGCGAATGATCACTTCTGGCCGGCCCACGGCCATCTCGAAGCCTTCACGGCGCATGGTTTCGATCAGTACCGACAGGTGCAGCTC
>DPSI01000209.1:286-2992 GCA_003527165.1 Pseudomonas sp. | reverse complement strand
CCGAGTCGTTCGTAGAACGCTGTGGCATGCACCTGGGCGGTAAGTCGTTGTTCATTAAGGCCGCGGCGCTCGGCTTCTTCGATAACTGCTTTCATCAGCGCGCCTCCGACATTCATTCCGCGCCAGTCGCGAAGGACCGAAACGCGCCCGATATGACCGTCGTTGAGCAGCCGCGCGGTACCAATGGGGTAGCCGCCTTCCAGAGCGAGAAAGTGCACGGCCTCGGCATCGTCTGCGTCCCATTCCAGTTCAGGCGGAACCGATTGTTCGGCGATGAACACCGTTTCGCGAATCCGACGCAGGTCAGCATTATCCTGGTGCCAGTCGGCGATGCGAACTTCTATCTCACTCATCAGCAAACTCCAGACTTCCCTGTTTGACCAATTGCCACACCAGATTACGCCCATCCTCGTCGTTCAGCCATTCGGCGAGGTTGTCTGCATGCAGTGCATCAGCCGAGCAAATCAGCTTCAGCAGTTCCTTCATGTGGCCAGGAAGCAGCCTGCTCTGGCCGCTGGCGAATAATAGCAAGCCGATGTCGACTTCGCTCCAGGCCAGACGGGCGCTGAGGTTTCGTACCAACAGGGCGCCGTCGTTCAGCGCCGCGAACAGGTCCGGTTCTTTAATCTCCGGACCCTGCACGCGTTCTGGGTAGCGGGGCTCAGTCATGAATTGACCAAACCAGGTCAGCAGCAATCGCTCGTCGCCCATGTGCTCGGCAAGCATGGCCCGCAGGCGATCCAGTGCATCGCTCTGGATTTGGTGCGGATCCTCGACCGGGACCAGATCGGCATCGCTGTAACGTTCCTCGTCAGGCAGGAACTGCGCGAGGAAATCGGTGAAATGGGTCAGCACTTCCGCTGCGCTAGGTGCTCGGAAGCCCAGCGAATAGGTCATGCAGGCATCTTCGGCGGTACCAAAATGCGCTAGTCCTGGCGGTAGATAGAGCATGTCGCCGGGCTCGAGCACCCACTCGTCGGTGCCTTGAAAATCCGCGAGGATGCGCAGATCGGCGTGTTGCAAGAGTGGGCTGTCTCCGTCACAGATTTGCCCCACCTTCCAGCGGCGTTGGCCATGGGCCTGCAGCAGGAATACGTCGTAGTTATCGAAATGCGGCCCGACACCACCACCCGGTGCCGCGAAGCTCACCATCACATCGTCGATTCGCCAGTTGGGCAGGAAGCGAAAATGCTCGATGAGTTCGGCCACTTCAGGGACTAACTGATCGACTGCCTGCACCAGCAGCGTCCAGTCGCGCTCCGGCAGGTTCTGGTAAGTATCTTCGCTAAACGGCCCACGACGCAGCTCCCAGGGGTTCTCGCCATGCTCGAGGACCAGGCGCGACTCTACTTCTTCTTCCAGCGATAGGCCGGCCAGTTCGTCTGGGGAAACCGGGCTTTCGTACGCCGGAATCGCCTGGCGTATCAGGAGTGGCTTCTTCTGCCAATAGTCACGTAGGAACTCACGCGCGCTGATGCCGCCGAGAATTTGTAAAGGGGTGTCGGAAGTCATGCCAGGTACCTTGCTCTGCTACAGAGCTGCAAATAAAAACGCCCGGCACAGCCGGGCGTGCAAAGAGAGGGATTGCTCAGATCCGCTTGGCCTGGGCTGCGGCGTTGCCGATGTAGCTGGCAGGCGTGAGTCTGCGCAGCTCCTCCTTGGCTTCTGCCGGTATTTCGAGGCCATCGATGAATGTCTGAAGGGCCTCAGGGCTGATGCCTTTGCCTCGGGTCAGCTCCTTGAGCTTCTCGTAGGGGTTCTCGATGGCGTAGCGGCGCATGACGGTCTGGATCGGCTCGGCCAGCACTTCCCAGCATCCATTGAGATCTTCAGCGATACGCGCTTCATTGAGCTCCAGTTTGCCGATGCCTTTGAGGCTCGCCTCATAGGCGATGACGCTGTGAGCAAAGCCGACGCCCAGGTTGCGCAGCACGGTGGAGTCGGTCAGATCACGCTGCCATCGGGAGATGGGCAACTTGCTTGCGAGATGCTGCAGCAGTGCGTTGGCGATGCCGAGGTTGCCTTCCGAGTTTTCGAAATCGATCGGGTTGACCTTGTGCGGCATGGTCGAAGAGCCGATTTCGCCCGCAACGGTGCGCTGCTTGAAGTAGCCCAGCGAAATATAGCCCCAGATGTCACGGTCGAAATCGATGAGAATCGTGTTGAACCGTGCGACGGCGTCGAACAGCTCCGCGATGTAATCGTGAGGCTCGATCTGCGTGGTGTAGGGGTTCCAGGAAAGGCCCAGATCGCCTTCGATGAATTCGCGCGCGTTGGTCTCCCAGTCGACGTCAGGATAGGCGGACAGGTGGGCGTTGTAGTTGCCGACAGCGCCGTTGATCTTGCCCAGCAACGGGACGGCGGCGACCTGTGCAATCTGCCGCTCGAGGCGATAGACCACGTTGGCCAGTTCTTTGCCTAGGCTGGTCGGCGAGGCGGGCTGACCGTGCGTGCGCGACAGCATCGGAACGTCGGCATAGGTTACGGCCAGCGCGCGGATGGCGTCTGCGAGTTGGCGCATCAGCGGCAGCAGCACGTCGTCGCGGCCCTCGCGCAGCATCAGCGCGTGGGAGAGGTTGTTGATGTCCTCACTGGTGCAGGCGAAGTGGATGAACTCGTTGACCTTGGCTAGCTCGGGCAGCTGCTTGGCCTGCTCCTTCAGGAGATACTCCACCGCTTTTACGTCGTGATTGGTGGTGCGCTCGA
>DPSI01000209.1:0-143 GCA_003527165.1 Pseudomonas sp. | reverse complement strand
CGTGATTGGTGGTGCGCTCGAACTCCTTGACGCGCTCGGCGTGTTCGAGCTGGAAGTTCTCTGCCAGCTGGTCGAGGAGGGCGTTGGCTTCGTCGGAGAAGGGCGCGACTTCGGGTATTCCCGCATGCGCGGCCAGGCGCTGC
>DPSI01000117.1 GCA_003527165.1 Pseudomonas sp. | reverse complement strand
CCGATGAAGCGCTCGAACGAGCCAAGAATGGCACGGTGCAACATAACCGGATGCTGGCGATCATTGTTCTCGCTAACGTACTCCGCACCCAGGCGAATCGGCAGATTGAAATCGAGCTGAAGCGTGCCGCATTGCCATACACGACCCAGGCAGTCCTTCAGCGAGAACTCGATCTTCGGCCCGTAGAACGCTCCCTCACCAGGCTGCAAATCGTAGGGCAAGCCTGCGCTGTCCAGCGCGGCGGCAAGAGCCGCCTCAGCGCGATCCCACAGCTCATCGGAACCGACTCGCTTTTCGGGACGAGTCGACAGCTTCAGTTCGATATTATCGAAGCCAAAATCCGCATAGACCGCCCGGGTCAGCTTGATGAAGGCGGCCGACTCTGACTGCATCTGCTCTTCGGTGCAGAAGATATGCGCATCATCCTGAGTAAAGCCACGCACCCGCATGATGCCGTGCAACGCACCCGACGGCTCGTTGCGATGACAGGCACCGAATTCAGCGAGGCGCAACGGTAGCTCGCGATAGCTCTTCAAGCCCTGGTTGTATACCTGCACATGGCAGGGGCAATTCATTGGCTTGATCGCGTAATCGCGGCTTTCCGACTCAGTGGTGAACATGTTTTCAGCGTAGTTCGCCCAGTGGCCAGACTTCTCCCACAGGCTGCGATCAACGACCTGAGGTGTCCGAATTTCCTGGTAGCCATTTTCACGCTGCACCACACGCATGTATTGCTCAAGCACTTGATACAGGGTCCAGCCATTCGGGTGCCAGAACACCATACCAGGCGCTTCTTCCTGGGTATGGAAGAGATCCAGACGCTTGCCGATCTTGCGATGATCGCGCTTCTCCGCCTCTTCGATGCGCTGGATGTAGGCCGCGAGCTGCTTCTTATCCGCCCATGCAGTACCATAGATGCGCTGCAGCTGCTCATTCTTCGCATCGCCGCGCCAATAGGCACCGGACAGCTTGGTCAGCTTGAAGGATTTGAGGAAACGGGTGTTCGGCACATGCGGACCACGGCACATGTCGACGTACTCTTCGTGGTAATACAAGCCCATCGCCTGCTCGTCGGGCATATCCTCGACCAAGCGCAGCTTGTAATCCTCATCACGCGACTGGAATACCTCGATGACTTCAGCTCGCGGTGTAATCTTCTTGATCACATCGTATTCAGTATCGATCAGCTGCTTCATGCGCTGCTCGATTGCAGCCATATCGTCCGGCGTAAAAGGCCGCTCGAAGGCGATATCGTAATAGAAGCCTTCCGCGATGACCGGCCCGATGACCATTTTTGCGGACGGGTAAAGCTGCTTGACGGCATGCCCAACCAGGTGCGCACAGGAGTGGCGAATGATCTCCAGCCCTTCTTCATCCTTCGGCGTGATGATCTGCAGGCTCGCATCGTTCTCGATCAGGTCACAGGCATCGACCAGGCGGCCGTCTACCTTGCCTGCAAGGGTAGCTTTGGCAAGACCAGCGCCAATTGATTGAGCTACTTCGGCAACGGAAACGGGATGATCGAACGAACGCTGACTGCCGTCAGGAAGAGTAATGATGGGCATGGCGCCTCCTCTCCTAGTGGTGACCCCTACCAAAGGCCACATGGGTTGGGATGAGCCAGGAAAGCGACCCGCCGAATAACCTGCCGCACGGTGGCAGGAGCCCTGAGGCTGATCGAGACGGACCGAACTCACTGGAAATATGGGAGCACGGATGCTTTCAGAAAGCCGCCGCACTGACAAGCAAGGCATAAAAAAAGGGTCGCTGGCGCGACCCTTTTCGGAATTGGTAGGCACAATTGGATTCGAACCAACGACCCCCACCATGTCAAGGTGGTGCTCTAACCAACTGAGCTATGTGCCTCCGATGGACGCGCATTCTAGAGATATGCCTGAGAGAGTCAAGCGCTTTTTTTCGCTAAGCCACTGATATTTGTAATTTTTGAATTGAGGATAGGCTTTTGCGTTGCTATGGCATCGCAGGGCTTGTCGAGCTAGCATCGTCGTCAAATATTCAGAACATGGCAAACAGAATGTCGCACACTCTCTACCCTCACTCCTATTACGCAGCGTCGGCAAACCCAGCACCTGTCCGCGACACTCTGAGCAGCAATGTCGAGGCGGACGTCTGTGTCATTGGCGCCGGTTACACCGGGCTGTCGACTGCGCTGTTCCTCATTGAGCAGGGCTTGCGCGTCGTCGTTCTGGAAGCCGCCAAGGTAGGCTTCGGCGCGTCCGGTCGCAACGGTGGGCAGATCGTCAACAGCTACAGTCGCGATATCGACACGGTCGAGCGCAGCACCGGCAATGACGAAGCACGACTGATCGGGGCGATGGCCTTCGAAGGCGGGCGGATCATTCGCGAGCGAATCGCCCGTTATGGCATTGACTGTGGCTTTAAAAACGGGGGGTTATTCGCCGCTTTCAACTCAAAGCAGATACGCCATCTGGAAGCTCAGAAAGCCCTCTGGGAACGTTACGGCTACGATCAGCTGGAAATGCTCGACGACCAGGACATTCGAAACGTCGTGGCTTGCGATAGATACATCGGCGGAATGCTGGATCATGGAGGTGGCCATATACACCCGCTCAACCTTGCCCTGGGCGAAGCGGCAGCCATCGAATCGCGTGTCGGGGCCATCTACGAACAGAGCCAAGCGATCCGCATCGATCGAGGAAACACCCCGCGGGTACATACCCAACATGGCCAGGTGACTGCGAAGTTCGTGGTCGTTGCGGGAAATGCCTATCTTGGAGGGCTGGTTCCGGAGTTGGCGGCCAAATCCATGCCCTGCGGCACCCAGGTCATCGCCACGGAACCCCTCGATCCGGAGCTCGCGGCAACCCTGCTGCCGCAGGATTATTGCGTCGAGGACTGCAATTATTTGCTGGACTATTTCCGCCTATCCGCCGACAAGCGTTTGATCTACGGCGGTGGAGTGGTCTATGGCGCACGCGATCCGGCCGATATCGACTCGATCATCCGGCCCAAAATGCTGAAGACGTTTCCGCAACTGAGCGGCATAAAAACGGAGTTCGCCTGGACCGGCAATTTCCTGATGACGCTGTCTCGCTTACCGCAGGTCGGCCGACTTGATGACAACCTTTACTACTCCCAGGGGTGCAGCGGCCACGGCGTCACCTATACCCATATCGCAGGAAAAGTTATCGCCGAAGCTCTGCGAGGACAGGCCGAACGCTTCGACGCCTTTGCCAGCTTGCCACACTACCCGTTTCCTGGTGGGCAAACGTTCAGTGCTCCGCTGAGCGCCCTCGGCGCGCTCTACTACAACCTGCGCGACAGAATCGGTTTCTGACACTTCACTGAACGGGACATGGTGGAGGCGCCTCGCATGCACCGGCTTCGCCGATCCCCGAAGGTAGTTCCGCCTTGAATCGCTCGTCCTCAGGCGCCAACTGCACCGCACACGCATGCGCTGCGGTTGACTGCGCCTGGCACCCCCGCTCCGCCAACACCTGCGATAGATTGAACCAGCCAGCCGCGAAGGATTCGTCGCGCTGAACGCTGTTTCGCAGCGCTCGCTCCGCAGCACGCTTGTCGCCTTGCGCGTACCGAGCATTAGCAAGCACGAACCACGACAAGCCACTGGACCAACGCTCGGCAGCCGTTTCATAGCCTCGCAGAGCTGCATTTTGGTGATCGGTCTGCTCGAGATCATTCGCGGCCTTCAGCCATACCGTTTCCTTGGCGGTACGCGGCAGCTGATCGGGCCCAACCGTCACCACAGCCCAACGATTACCCTTGGCCCAGCTTCGCTCGAACTGGCGGAAGCTCCCAGTCCAGCGTCGAGTGGTTCCGGACCGCAGCACCAACGTCTGAGCCGTCAGGTCGTACCCCACCACAACAGCAAAATGCCACTGAGGCCAACGATCGAAGGCTAGATTCTGCAGCACCAGAACGGGGTTTCCCGCCGCCACTTCGGACAGCACCGCCTCCAGCCGAGGCTCCAGCGGATACACCAGCAGATCGTGAGCCCGGGCGGCAGCGACCATCTCAACCTGCAGACTGCCCTTGCGCTGCGGAAGATAAACCCGCTTGACGAGCTGTTCCGGCCCGGTATCGATGCCGCGGTGGGTCAGCATCATGGCGAGCGCTGCCGGCCCGCACTGATAGTCTTCCTGGGGAAAGAAAGGTACCGCATCCAATTCAACCCGCTCGGGAAGCCCCGCGGACCCAACCGGAACGATCGGAGTCCGCGCACACCCCCCTAGCAGGACTATGGCGATCAGCAGGGCCAGTCGCCGTATCAACGGTTGATACAGTTGACGAAGTTGAAGATGTTAGTCGCGCAAAGCAGATCGGTAATGATGAAGATCACCAGAAACAGAACGATGATGCCGACCACACCAGCACCAGCCGGTGCCTGATCCAACTGCTGGTTAAATTGCGCGAGCTCCGCCGGCGTCAGGCTGTTGATCCGCTGCTCGACCTGATCGCGCTCGACTCCCATCGATATCAGCTTCTTCTGAACGTCTTCATCTTCAAGCATCGTCAGCAACTGCTGGCGATCCACCTGTTGTTGCTGTTCGGCAATAATTTCCGGGGTACCAATCATTGCCGCATTGGCCAGCGGGATCTGTGCAAACAGCATGAAATGCATCGCAGCTAACAGGGTGGCCACACGCTTCATCACGGACGAGTTGAACATGGCGGAGCTCCTTATCTTGTGTTCGGTAGCCCAGCGCAGTTTGCAACGGGCCGTCAGAAGTAAGACGGCGCCGCTGTTCCGCCAGTTCCCTCGCGCGCTATGGTTTCAGCATCGGCCCGTCTCAATCCAGTGACCATAACTTTCGGACCCAACATACCTAGCCAAAGGAAAGCCAGATGCAAGCTATTCGCTCAACCGCTTTGATACTGTACAGCGCCATTCTGATCGGCTGTCAATCATCCCCATCCGAACCGGTGCAGGCGCCAGAAGACACAGCCGGACAATGCGATGCCTCCGCTGTTCAGAAGCTTGTCGGGGAACAGGCGAGCCCTGCGTTGCTCGATCAGGCACGTCGCGAAAGCGGGGCTGCCGTCGCTCGTATTCTTCGACCCGGAGACATCGTCACGCTGGAATACAACACTCAACGATTAACCCTGACGACAGACGAAGCGCTGGAAATTCGACGGATTAGCTGCGGGTAATCGGTACCTCCATTGGTCGTATAACAGCCTGAAACACTCGCTAGGCGGTTGATGATCAAGCGAAACGGCGGGTAGGCTAATGAAAGCTAATTGCCATGAGTGGCACAACGGCAGCCCTTTCCGCCACTGCCGCACCAAGCTTCAAGCGGCCTATTGATATGCGAGCCCAGGATGCAGTACCGACAAGCACGCAGGATGGCAGTATTTGGACTTGCCCTGCTGTTCCTCGCCATCATGGCGTTAAAGGATTCGCCGACGTCCCAGTTTTATCTGGGCGCCGACAAGCTCTATCACTGGATCGGCTTCAGCGTTCTGACTTACGCCGCCCACCTGGCGTTTCCACGGATCAGGCTCGGCTCGCTGTTCATCTGGATATTGATAGGTGCCGCTTCGATAGAGCTGTTGCAGGCACTCACCCCATCCCGCACCCCGTCACTGGCAGACATGACCATTAATATCATTGGAATCATGACTGGGCTTGGCGCCACCCAGGTGATGCAGCGAACGCACCCGGAGCCGTCGAAGCGCCGACGTAAATCGTCGGGCAAAAGACGTCGCCGCCGTATCGAAAGCGAGCGGCCCCAGGAAGACGTTTCCTGATCAGCCGTGGTGGATGGCCCTAGGGCGAGGCTGACAATAGATCAGCCTGGGCAGCATACCCATCAATGCGCCACCGCCCTACGGGACCTTAGGCTGGTCGCAGAGACCGACTTCGGCGGGGCCATTAGGAAATAAAGGTCATAGCGCTTGATGATGACCTGAGCCAGCAGCGGTGCAATGAGCCCGACAAGGGTGCCTACGACCAGATGCACCGGAATCGAATCAATACCCAGGATACTGCCGAGGATCACTCGGACTCCGCTTCCGGCGAGAATATGCATCAGGTAGACAGTCATCGAAGAGGCGCCAATGAACAGCAGCCATTCCATGCGAATCCGCCCAAGCCACATCGACAGCGCGATCACGAAGAAGATCGAAACAATTGCCAGCGCAAGCACCGGCAAGCCACCAACCTCCCAATTCAAGCCGAAGGTGATGTGGAACAGATACTGGCCAACCACGAATAGCGCGCCGAACAACAAGGTGAGCGGAACATAACGGGTCAGAAAATAGGTTTTGATCTCGTTGAACCAGATACCGAGCGCAAAGAATACGGCGTTGCCGAAGATAAATCTGCCGACATTACCCATCGCCAAATCTTGCTTGAATACATAAAGGGCACTGAACGCCAGCAATAGCTGCAAGAAGTAGCGGCGAGCAGCCTTGGCATAGACAAAGGAACAAACCACGAAAACCAGAAATAGCGCATACAGAAACCAGAACTGCGCGCGTGGTGACCAGAGCAGCGAAAACACCTCCCCTAACGTGACCTCGCCGTTGGTGTAGTTGGACAACACCACCTCGATCAGCCCTTGCAGTAACGACCATACAATGAAGGGATAGACGACGGTGTCCACCTTGTTGACGATCAGCCCGGTCGTCCCCCGCTTCATCAGCGAATCGTAAAAGAACAAACCCGACAGAAAGAAAAACAGCGGCATATGGAAGCTGTAAATGATGCTGTCTACGAGAAGATAGTTGTCCTCATCCATGGGCAACCCAGCGTTGAATACCCCACGAGCGACATGTCCGTAGACCACCAGAATGATCCCAATGGCTTTGGCGTAATCGACCCAGGCATTTCTCTCCTGCATCACATTTCTCCTTGTTATGGACCAAACACATCGCAGCCAGACCTGGCGCAGATGGGAAAGGTAGACAATGAAAAATGCGATCAGTTTGTTGTCGGCGCCGAGCTGTTCATGTTTCCGCTGTCACGCATTGGAAGAAATATGGACGAAGCCGCGGCGCTGACTCGGGCGGTACGGGTCCTCAGCCAAGCAATTCGGTGAATGCAATAAAGGACACGGGATCACCCACTTTCAATTGGCTATGTTCGCGCACCTCAACCAGTCCATCTGCCCAGGCTGCGCTGCGCAGAATCGACGAGCTCTGGTTGGGATAAAGCATTGCCCTGCCCGACTCGAGACGCGCTCGAAGATACTCGCGACGTTTGCCAGGCTTGGTCCAGTTGAAGCCCGCAGGCACCTGAAAGCTCAACGGCTTGACCTCTAAAGCGCCCATCCTTCGAAGCAAATAAGGCCGCGCCAACAGGCCAAAGGTCACCAGCGTAGAAGCCGGATTGCCGGGCAATCCAATGACCGCAACGCCGCGGTAACGACCGCATGTCAACGGCTTGCCTGGCTTGATCGCCAGCTTCCAGAGCATCAGTTCGCCCTCCTCCCGCAGCACCTGCCCAAGGAAGTCGGCTTCGCCAACCGACACACCGCCCGTGGAGAGAATCAGATCAACCTGATTCAGGTCAGCCAGACACTGGCGAACCCGCGTGACGTCATCCGGCACGATTCCGGCATCAATGACCTCACATCCCAAGCGTCGCAACCAGTGGCGCAACAGCACGCGATTGCTGTTATAGATCTGTCCCGGCTGCAGCGTTTCACCCGGCTCGGCCAACTCATCACCGGTAGAAAGCAGAGCGACCTTGAGCTTGCGAGTCACGTTCAGCCGCGATACGCCCAACGAAGCGGCAAGAGCGAGTTCGATCGGCCCCAGCCGCACACCCGCTGCCAGCACTTCGTCACCCTCTCGCGCCTCGCCACCCTGAGGACGGACATGCTGACCCTGTCGTACCGGCTCGACAAAGTGCACTCGGCCATCATTAAGCACTTCGACGTTTTCCTGCATTGCCACGCTGTCGGCGCCTTCCGGCATCGGCGCACCGGTGAAAATCCGTGCACAGCAACCCGGTTCCAGGGGCTTTGGCTGGGTGCCGGCAAAAATCTTCTGGCAGACCCTTAGCGGCTGGCCGGACAGGTCCGCTTCGCGCAGCGCATAACCATCCATGGCACTGTTCGGCCATGGCGGCAGGTCCAGTTGTGCGATCAGAGGTTGGGCCAGTATCCGACCAACCGCATCATCGACCGAAACGCTTTCGAACACCTGAATCGGCGCGGCTTCCGCTTGCTCAAGCAGCGCTTCGAGCGCCTGCTCCACTGGCATAAGCGCTGACGACTCGCCCGCCATCATGAACGACTCTCGCACAGTTCGGCCTGCTTGAGATGAGGCACAAAGTTGCATGGGCGGTGACGCGCATCGAGCTGCTCGGCGAGAATCCCGTCCCAGGCCGTCCGGCACGCATTGGTCGATCCCGGCAAACAGCAGACCAGAGTCGAATTTGACAGCCCGGCCAGCGCTCGTGACTGGACGGTGGAACTGCCAATGTCGGCAACCGATATCTGACGAAACAGCTCGCCGAAGCCATCGACCTGCTTGTCCAGCAAGCAGCCAACCGCTTCGGGGGTACTATCGCGCGCAGTGAATCCGGTTCCTCCGGTGATCAATACCACTTGCACCGTTTCCTCGGCGATCCAGTTCGCGACCTGCGCACGGATCCAGTACAGATCGTCCTTGAGCAGCACCCGGGAAGCGAGTCGATGCCCGGCCGCCAGCAGCCGATCGACCAGCAATTGCCCCGAAGTATCGGTTTCTGCCGAGCGTGTGTCGCTGACCGTCAGGACAGCAATATTCAACGGAACGAAGGATTGATCAGCGAGGTGACTCATAGAGGCTTCCCGGTTGTTGGACTCAGTTCCGGGTGTTATATCACAGGCTTTTGGCGGAGCACTTGATGCAACAGCGTAGGCTTGCCGATTGCTCAATTCTGCTGCTGGCCGGTGGTCGAGGGCAGCGGATGGGCGGGAAAGACAAAGGGTTGGTGGAGTGGCACGGCCAGCCGCTCGTGGCGTGGCCGCATCGCATCGCCCGCCCTTTGACAGATGACCTGCTTGTTTCCTGCAACCGCAACCAACAGCATTACGCAGCCTTTGCCGATCGCCTGGTTGGCGACGATCAACCGGATTTCCCCGGGCCACTTGCCGGCATACGAGCAGGCCTTGCAGCGGCTCGCCATCGGTGGCTCATGGTTTTGCCGTGCGATGCGCCTCTGATCGACGAAGCACTGCTCACGCAACTGTACGCGAAGGCTCAAGCGGAGCCGGGTTCCCCCGTAATGGCTCGGCAGGGCACACAATGGGAGCCGCTGTTCTGCATCGTTCCGGTCGATCTTGCGCCCGATGTCGAAAGGGCTTGGCAGGCGGGTGAGCGAAGCAACCGCAATATCCTGCTGGCGCTGCAAGCGCGCGCCCTCGATCTCGGCATGGACGACCCCCGGCTAGCCAATTTGAACTCTCCCGAACTGCTCTCGACGCAGACGCCTCCACAGGGAACTTAGCGCCGCCAATCGCCGTCACAGACGCAACCATCCAGAGGAGAATAATCATGCGCGCAGCAACCGGACCCGCCTTGGCACTACTGGTCGGAGTGTCCCTCCTTGCGGGCTGTTCGAGCCCCAGCGTGATCACACTCAACGATGGTCGCGAGATCCAAACGCTTGATCGACCAGAATATGACGATGAAGCCGGCTTCTACGAGTTCGAAGGCATTGATGGCAAGCCGGGCAGAGTCAACAAGGATCAGGTTCGTACCGTTCAGGAGCTTTGATGGCTCGTATTCTCCGGTGCCGGCCCCTGCCCGGCACCGTCAAAAAACCATTCTCTAAGCTCTTGTGAAGCAAAAGTTTTTCTGTAAAATGCGCGCCATCTTCGGAGCGTAGCGCAGCTTGGTAGCGCGTCTCGTTCGGGACGAGAAGGTCGCTGGTTCGAATCCAGTCGCTCCGACCAAAATCCCGGCATCAGACTGAACAAGTCTGGTGCAAAAAAAACCGGCCGCTGGCCGGTTTTTTCGTTAAAGCGGGTTCCCCTAGAAGCTCCAATAGCCATCGTCTGTTTCTGATTGCACTGACGCTACGGAGCTTTGTCGCGTCTCGGTGATAACTATCCACCGGTTACAACCGCTACAGTTGTAGCAATCCCTATCGCCGCAGAAACCATACGACCTGCTCTATTTCAAATGGCCAGTCCAGTTCTGCGCCCGTATCGACCCGCCGCAACACGGGTATGCGCAGGCCGTAGTCATCGACCCACTCAGGGTTTTCCGCTATATCCAGCAACTCTACGAGCAATCCATGCTCCACCAACGGCAGCATCACCGCCTCGGCCTGCTCACACAGGTGGCAACCCAGCGTTCCAAACAGTTGGCATTCCGGAAGGTGCATAAACTACGGCTCATTGAAACTGGCCGTGCAAGTCTAGCAGGCTCGGCATGGCGCGGCTGATAGTCGCCAACCTCGCTCTTCTGGCCAGCCAACTGAGGAAAAGTGTGACCCTGCGCCCACTCAAACGATGGTTTGATTTAGGGAATCGACGCGAAGCTGGCAAACGGCTAGGATGCGGCAACCCAAGCGGCCAAAAAAG
>DPSI01000565.1 GCA_003527165.1 Pseudomonas sp. | reverse complement strand
AGGCGTCGACATTGCCGATATAGGGGTAGAAGAGGGTGCCGTCAGGCCGGACCAGACGACCGTTGGCATCGAGCTGCTGCTGCGGGCCGGACGGCGCTGTCAGTTCAGGGTGATCCCAGACGGTAATGTAAAGAAGGTCGTTCGCGCCGATGCGGTACGCCTCGGGCTTGTAGTCAAGCAGTTCTTGTTTGCTGGAGGTGCCCCTGTCGGAAGACAGTTCGCCCTTGAGCATATCGGGAGTGATGCGAATAAGCTGTACGGTACCTTCTTCCGATTCTGCGCCGTCCTTGAACTCATCCGGGTCAAGGTATTGGCCGGGCGAGTACACACATCCCTGGAGCGCCAGCACGGAAGAGAAAGCGAGAGCAAATAATGGTTTCATGGTTCTTCATCCTTGACGGAATAGTTGTTTTTACGAAGTGAAACAGCGGAATTCACTTTTAGCTTAGGAACGAGCGAAAATTGATTCGTCTATCGGCACCCGATGGGTGATTAGCTCGAAAGCGTATAAGAACGAATTCAATATCTGCTTCTTCTGGTGTCGCTACCGCAAAGCTCTGGAAGCAATACTTCCTCGACCCAAAGGTGAGACCTGTTTCGGATGAGCCACTGATAGGTTCCGCTCAACCTTGTCTAGCGCCTTTCACAGGACTGACGCAGGCGCCTTGCTGCTCACAGTAGCCATAGACCGCTCCGTTTCTCTGGGGTTCAAGACAATGCGCACAAATGATCCATTGGCGTAGTGACTCCTGTAGTGGAGATGGACCGAAGCCTGTCTAGAATGGATGTTCGATCATTTCGAGCCTGGGCCGAATTTCGACATGCGCATATAGACTGCAAATAGGGTTACGAACAACACCATGCGCTTTCAATCAGGATCGTGTCGGTCACCACCGAAGCTGGTCATAAAGGTAAGCGTGCCCAAGTTTGAAAACCGATCCTGATCGCGGGCTCTCCATGGCTTATTGCGATGGCGTCATTTTAGGTATTAATTCTCGGTCGGGTGTTCAATCATCCAGCGCAATGTATCTTTCAACTCAATCCGGGGCAGATCACCAATAAGCGAATCCAGTTTGGTCCTGCAGCCGAACAGGTTCTTCACATCAGCGCTGCGCACGAAGGCTGGATTAACCCTGACCTCCATTCGGTGGTCGGAAATAGCTGCCGCCTGTTCAAGAACATATTCAAGCGTATACGCAGAGCCCGAGCAGATATTGACCGTTTCGCCAATCGCGGCAGGGGTTTCCAGCAGCCGTCGGTAGGCTTGTACAACTTGGCGGACGTCGCAGAAATCGCGTGCAATATCCAGATTGCCCAACTCGATAACTTCGGCGCGACGGCGTGTATGTGCGACGATCTTAGGAATGAGAAATTGCTCGGCCTGACCGACACCGGTGTAGTTGAATGGTCGGCTGATAATTAAAGGCAACCGCTTGTAGTACAGCCTCGCCAGAAATTCCATCGCAGCCTTGCTCACGGCGTAATCGTTGGCGGGAGCAAAAGGGGAGGACTCGTCCAGCACGCCTTCAGTAGCATTCCCGTAGACGTTCGCACTGCTGGCCAGGAGCACCCCTTCAAGGCCGGTTGCCGTTGTGCGCAGCGCTTCGAGCAGGTGGCGGGTCCCGAGCAGGTTGGCGTTGTAGATCGCGTCCGCATCGGTGTGGGCGACGAAAGACACCGCAGCCAGGTGTACGACGTAGGTTGGCCGTATTTCCGCAAGCAGGGTTCGCAGCGTCTCGGTGTCGTTCAGCGAGCAGCAGTGAATAGCTGAAACCGTCGCAGGCAGTTCGCCTACGGGGCGGCGATAGCTGAGGCCGTGAACCTCGTAGCCATGGGCTGCGAGCTCTTCTGCCATATAGCGGCCGGTAAAACCGGTGACGCCAGTAATCAGCACTTTACGCATGATCTTCCCGATAGGATGAAATTCCAATTTCGGAGCGGTTTATCCCGGTATAGGCATGGGATGTTGCGTCCTGGTTACGGTCGGCTGGGAACCATAAGAGTACTTTCCAACAGCACCTTTCACTCGCTGGTCCGGTGTGAGCCGGAATCGACATATGAACCGCTGGCATAAACGATCCGGCGGTAGTGCTGGAAGACGAACGCACAGGCAGATCGATTGCCTGTGCGGTTACCCGAGAGCCGCGCCGGTACCCAGCCAGGCACCTGGTACGGCTCGAAGGGTTGTGTCACTCGCCCCTTAGAATGAAAAGCCCTGCTGATTGCGGCGCATGTCGGCGTCAACCATCATGCGGCACAGTTGTTCCAGCGAGGTCTGGGGTTCCCAGCCCAGCACGTCCTTGGCTTTTTGCGGATCACCAATCAGCAGGTCGACTTCTGCCGGACGGTAGAACTTGGGGTTGACCCGCATAACGACCTTGCCCGTCGCCATGTCGATCGCCTGCTCCTGCTCACCGGAGCCTTCCCATTGAAGCTCGGTATCGACTGCCTTGAATGCCAGTGTCACGAAGTCACGTACGGTTTCGGTACGGTTGGTCGCCAGTACGAACACGTCGGGCTCGTCGGCCTGCAGCATGCGCCACATGCCCTCGACGTACTCCTTGGCAAAGCCCCAATCACGCTTCGCGTCGATGTTGCCCAGTTCGAGCACATCCAGTTGGCCCAGTTTGATCTTAGCCACCGAGTCGG
>DPSI01000494.1:2343-6065 GCA_003527165.1 Pseudomonas sp. | reverse complement strand
CCCAACAACCAGGCTGGCGCCACGAAGCCGTGCAGCGGCCATTGCAGACGTGCGAACAGCTCGATGCCCTGTTGCAGCCGCCTAGCGGATTCAGCCTCGTCCAGTGAATAGAACTCACCTTCATGAGTGAAGATGCGACGCATGAACCAGTCTCGTGGCGAGCGCGGCGGTGGCGCTTCGTCGGCGTGATAGCAGCCGTGCAACACCAGTTCATCACCGCGCGCCAGTCGCCCCTCGAGCATGCAGCAGAACTCGGGATGGTCTTCGAGCCGATTGCGGCGGTGAAAATCCGGCACCACCAGCCAGGAAACCGGTACATCGCCCAGCGCGTCGACTTCCTGGAGAAAAGGCCGGTAATCAGGCCAGGTTTCCGGCGCCACGTCGTGCAGCACCAGCATCAGACTTCGCTCAGCCATGCACGGCGACCGGTAGATCGGCTGTGCCCAACACGGCGTGGTAGTGTGCGAGCAACCCCGCGACCACGGCATCCCAGGCGTGATGCGCCTCGACGTGCTGACGCGCCTGGGCGCCTAGCAAGCGGGGGTCGTCTTCGAACAGCTCGCGTACGGTCTGCGCCATCGCCTGGGCATCAAGCGGACGGCACAGGCGTCCGGTATGGAACGGCACCAGCTCGGGCAGTGCTCCGGCTCGTGCGGCGATCACCGGAATGCCGCTGGCCATGGCTTCCAGCGCGACCAGACCGAAGGTCTCTTGATTGCCGGCGTGCAGCAACACATCGCAGCTGGCCATGTAGCGCGCCACGTCGGACGCTGGACAGAAGCGATCGATCACCGAAACATTGTCCGGCACCCGGTGGGGCATGCTCGATCCCACCAGCAGCAAGTGATACGGCTTGCCGAGCAACCGAGCGGTATCCAATAGAACATCGATGTTCTTCTCTCGCGAGCCGCGCCCGGCGAAGATCATCAGCCGCGCATCCTCGTCCAACCCCAGTTTGCGACGTATCTCGGGGTCGCGCCGCTCCGGGCGGAAGGTCTCCAGATCAACCCCCAGTGGCTGCACGTAGACATTGCCAACGCCCAGTTCAAGCAGCTTTTCCGCCATTACCCGGCTCGGCGCCAACACCCGATCGAAGTTGCCATACAGGCGTGAGACGTATCCGTTCATGTTGGTGCCCAGCCAGCCACCGATACGGTTGCTGACCAGCAGCGGCAGGTCGGAGTGATAAAAACCGATTACCGGAACGTCCAGGCGTCGCCCGGCATCCAGCGCTGCCCAGGCGGTCATATAGGGATCGCCGACCTCGATCACATCGGGGCGCAGGGCGCGCAACTGGTTGCGCCAAGGCGCGCGGCGTACCGGGAAGCGGTAGCCCTTGCCGAATGGCAGCGCCGGTGCAGGGATCTGATAGATGCCGGCGTCATGGCTGTAACTGTCGCCCGGCACCAGAATGCTGTGGCGAACCCCCGAATACAGTTGCAGATGGCGGTGTTTGGCCTCGAGGTAGGTACGCACCCCACCACTGGCGGGTGCGTAGAACATGGTCATGTCGGCGATGTGCAAAGTGGAGCGTCTCCGTGAGGTCTCGATGCAGAGCCCTCGGAGGACGAATACTGGCAAGAGTGATCAGCCAGCCCCTCCAACCAAGGCCGGGGCTCGCCCCGAAAGATTCTGCAATGAAATCAATGGACCACCGGCCTAGACGGTTGTTCGCAGGCGCACTCAGCTAGTCGACAGTTGACGTTCAACCGGCCTCAACCATCGACGCGCTTGTCACCCTCGCCCTTGCCCTCGGACGACGCATGTTCGATGACGGCATTCATCTCTGCGCCGAACAGCAATACCGCGGCGGAGATGTAGAAGTAGAGCAACAGCACGATGACCGCCCCGATACTGCCGTACGTGGCGTCATAGTTTCCGAAGTTCTGCACGTAGATGCCGAAGCCCACCGATGCGGCAATCCAGACGATCACTGACAACACCGAACCCGGCGTGATGAAGCGAAACTCCTGCTCGACGTCCGGCATGACGTAATACAGCAAGGCCACCACCAGCATCATCAGGATCACAATCACCGGCCAACGCAGCCAGGTCCATAGCGTCACGACTATTTCCTGCAGCCCCACCTGCGCGGCGAGCCATTCCATGACCTGCGGGCCGGTCACCATCAGGCCCGCCGACGCGAGCAGGATCAGTGCCAGCCCGATAGTATAGACGACCGCCAACAGCATCAGCTTCCAGGTCGGGCGGCCTTCCTTGACGTCGTACGCCTTGTTCATCGCATTCATCAGCGAGCGAACCCCGATCGACGCTGACCACAGTGCAACGAGGATACCCACCGATAGCAGACCGCTTTTCTGCGCCTGCATTTGATCAATCACAGGGTTGACCAGATCCAGCGCATCGGGCGGCAACACCAGTGAGACCTGCTCTCGCAGCCAGGCGAAGAAATCCTGCAGATCGAGCATGCCCAGCATGGCGATCAGGAACAGCAAGAAGGGAAACAGCGAGAAGATCGCTCGATAGGCCAGCGCCGAGGCGTAGGTCGTCATGTCGTCATTGCTGAATTCCTTTAGGGTGCGTTTCAACAACTCGAAACTGCCGATGCCGCGCGTCTCCAGCAATGCCATTGCGTTACCCCCAAGCCAACCAAAACGAACCCAACCAAAATTGGGACGACCAGCCTGTATAAGAGTTCGCCTGCGGCCGGCCCGGCCGTCGTCCGGCAGCGACCAGTGACCTGATCCTGAGCCGGCACCCGCAGCGTTGTTATCGACCCGCCGGTTTTTGGCAAACGCTCGAATTCGTACCGTAGCAACGTTCATTAAGGAACTTTCGGTCACGGCAACGCTCTTGATGGAGTCTCCAGTTCAGCCCATCGCTGACTGCAGGCGCAGCCGTGCAGCGCGATGATCGGAGCAGGCAGCGGGTTCATTGCAAACCTCAACTGCCTCGGCAAATCGCCACCTGGATACGCCAGACATGGCTTAAGTCGTTTTTGCGGCCGCAGGAGCATTGAATGAAATCGGCATATGCAACGGATGCCCCCCAGCCAGGAATGAAAGCCGACCTCTTCAAATATGCCAGGCTGATCCTCACCAAAGGCAGCGGGGCTGGCGCTACGCTCGGCCTGAATATTCTGTTGGCGCGTCTGCTCGTTCCCGAACTCGCGGGCACCGTGTTCTTCTGCGTCGCACTGGGTATCTTCCTGTCGCTGGTGGCCCGGCTAGGGCTGGACATCGCCTGCCTGAAAAACATCTCCTCGCTGAGCGATGGTCAACAACGCCGGTATTTCCACCGAGCATTGGGTCTCGCCGCATTGATGAACGTTCCAGCATTCCTGATCGGCCTGGTGGTGGTTTATTTCTCCAAAACCACCCACGCGTATTTTGCGCATGCCGCCGTTCTCTTTGCCGTCACCGCGCTCGGCCTGTCGTTATTGAGCATTGCCAGCGAGACGTTGAAAGCCAAGCAAAAAACCAGCGAGGGATTGTTCTGGCAAACGGCATTCCAACCTGCATTGACGCTGCTTCTGGTGTCGGTGACCGGCAACGATCTGACCACCGTGGCTACCTGCTTTGCGGTCAGCTACGGGCTGGCAATCTTAGGCTCGATATGGCGAGCCAACGCCAGCCTGCCTTCTTCGGTGTCTGAGAGCGCCCTTGGCTGGCGGGAAATGCTCACCTTGTGCGTACCGCTGATGTTCATCGCGGTGATGAACAGCGTCATCGAGCTCTCCGATACGCTGTTGCTCGGCGTAG
>DPSI01000494.1:580-2212 GCA_003527165.1 Pseudomonas sp. | reverse complement strand
GGCGAAGTCAGCGTCTACTACATCGCCGCCAAGATCGCCGCTCTTTCGACGACCCTGCTGTTCATCATCAACGGCACCATTGCCCCGGATATTTCCAAACGCTGGGCTCGGCAAGATCGCGCGGGTGCCTTCGCTATCGTCAGGAAATACTCGCGTTTCATGCTGGCGCTCGCGCTGATGATCCTGCTCGCCATCGGCCTGCTGCGCGATTACATCCTGGCTGTGTTTGGCCCCGAGTACCGGGCAGAGGGCGTTTATCCCCTGCTGGTGCTCGCCATTGGCTACTTCTTCGTGCTGGCCGCCGGACCACTGGGCATCTTCATGACCATGACCGGCAACCATCGCCGCTACCTGCATAACAACATCGCCGCCTGCGTGATCAACGTCGTGCTCAACCTGATCCTGATTCCGCGCTACGGCGTCAACGGCGCCTGCTTCGCCACGGCCGTGGCGCTGGCCATCAAAAACACCCTGCTCTACGTGCAGTTCAAGAACATCGAAAGGAGTCCGACGCCATGACTGACCGGGTAAACGTAATCGCTTACGGAGCCTATGACCGGCACAACTATGGCGACTTGCTCTTCGCGATCGTCCTCAAACGCTACCTGGAGGCCGACGGCCGCTTCTCCGTGCTGGTCGCAGCAACCAAGAAATCCGACCTTTCCAGCTATGGCGCGCTGCCGACCATGCCGCTGAAAAAAGCCTTGGACGCCACGCGCCAGCAACCGAAAACGATGCTCATCGTCGCGGGCGGCGAGTGCCTGACGGCGCAATGGGAAAGCATCATCGGTTACCTCGCGCCGCAGGCGATCTATTACCCGATCAAGGCGAGCCCTTATCTGATCGGCCATAAGGCGTTCATTCGCCTGAGCCGACTGTTCACCTCGATCCCGTCGGACATCCCCTTGGTACTGGGCGAGCGCGACCTGCCGGGCTACAAGGTGATGTACAACAGTGTCGGCGGCAACGAGATCAGCCGGAAGAAGCCGCTGATCCATGATGCGATCAAGCGCAACCTCAAGGATTGCACCTACATCTCGGTTCGCGACCGCGAAACCTCCGCCGAGCTGGACAAGCTCGGGGTCGAACACAACCTGGTGCCCGACAGCGCGATCCTCATTTCCGATATTTTTCCGCAGCAGGTCGATCCGACCGAGCCCGGCCATATCGTCTTCCATATTTCCGATCACCACGCCAAGCGACGCATCGAGGCGATCGCCCAGCAGCTGACCGAACTCAACGTCAACACCGGCCTGAAGATCGCACTGCTGACTATCGGCAAGGCGCCCGGCCACTCCGACGACGGTCCGCTGGACAAGCTGCAAAGTCTGCTGGGCGATGATCGTTGCTACCGCGTCGACAGCGGCAACATCGACGATATCATCCGCTGCATTGCCACCAGCAAGCTCTACTGCGGCACCAGTCTGCACGGCGCCATTACCGCCCTTGCTTACGCCGTGCCGCAGATCGCACTGCTACCCCAGCGCGTGGTCAAGCTGTCGAGCTTCCTCGAAACCTGGGTACCCAAGCAGTCATGCGGGTTCGCCGAAGTGCCACAGATCAGCCAGATCGGTGGCAACCTGATCAACTCCTTCGGCGACACGCAACGGGCCGAACTACGCACCGTAGTCG
>DPSI01000494.1:0-503 GCA_003527165.1 Pseudomonas sp. | reverse complement strand
AAGCCATGAAAGGCCGGGTGCGGGCCAATCTCGATCATATGGTCGAACTCTATGAGCAGGCTCCGGCCCGCGACGAGTCCCCCACACGCGACAATAAAGAGCCGGCAGCCATGGTCGCGAACTGATTCGCCACGATACGACGCACACAAAAAGGCCCGCAACGAAGCGGGCCTGATACCGTTTGGGCTTCTAGCCATTGCTGAGAAAGCGAGCTGCGCAGCCTCTTGGCATTGGTCCATTGTAAATTGCCGGCGCTTCGCTTTTCGGCAAAATGCCCTGTCGCTCAGAACCAGCCCACGTGCAACGCCTACTCCCCAAGGGCGCACCGAGGCATCGCTTATCTATCGCAGGACGAGAATCTGAGCCGGCACAGTTGTGCCTCCGGTGAGCTTTGCTATAGCCGGCGTTATTTCCTGAGATTGCCGCTCGATTAGTGCGCTCTTCGTTTAGCTGTAAGAGCGAATACGCTGTCCGAAAACCCGGTCGAGCGGTCTGTCCAATCA
>DPSI01000299.1:491-2608 GCA_003527165.1 Pseudomonas sp. | reverse complement strand
GAACATTGTGGGAGGCGCGCCTCGCGGCGAATGCGGCTGCAGGCCAGCCGATCTCTAAGCATCGCCCGAGGTCGGGCCTCCCACGAAAGCAGTCGGTGCACGCCGAACATTGTGGGAGGCGCGCCCCGCGGCGAATGCAGGCCGCAGGGCTGCTGTAATCTGTATCCTTTGCAAGCATTTCACGCAGGCACGAAAGCCTGGAATCTCACATTCAAGGAGTAGCAGTTTGTCGGTTAAAGCGAGCTGGGACATCTTCTGCGTCGTCGTCGATAACTACGGTGACATTGGCGTGACCTGGCGCCTGGCGCGGCAGTTGGTGGCCGAGCACGGCCAGCGGGTGCGGCTGTGGGTCGATGATCTGGATACCTTCGCCCGGCTCTGCCCGGGTACCAGCGCCACGGCCACCCAGCAATGGCATGAAGGTGTCGACGTGCGGCACTGGGCGCCGGACTGGCCGGACTGGCCGGGCGCCAAGCCAGCTGATGTGGTGATCGAGGCTTTCGCCTGCCAACTGCCTGCGGCTTATATAGAAGCGATGGCCAACAGCGGGCGCCGCATCCTTTGGCTCAATCTGGAATACCTCAGCGCGGAAGATTGGGTGGTGGGTTGCCATGCGCTGCCTTCGATGCAGCCCGATGGCCTGCAAAAGTATTTCTTCTTTCCAGGGTTCGAGCAGGGCACCGGAGGATTGATTCGCGAGGGCGATCTTCTGGCGCGGCGGGAGGCCTTCCAGCGCGATTCAATACTGCGCGAAGCCTTTCTCCAGAGCTTCGACCTGACCGTGCAACCGGGCGCGCGGGTGCTCTCGCTGTTCGCTTACGAAAACCGCGCCGTTGGGGGATGGCTCGATGCGCTGGCCGCCGACACGCGTCCATCACATCTGCTGGTGCCGGAGGGGCGTGTTCTGGGTGATGTGGCGGGCTGGTTGGGGCTGGAACAGCTGCGAGCGGGCGACCGCCATGCCCGTGGTGCGCTGCAAATTGCGGTGCTGCCGTTCATGACGCAGAACCAGTACGACATGCTCCTGTGGTGCTGCGATTTCAATGCGGTACGTGGCGAGGAATCCTTCATTCGCGCGCAATGGGCGGGGCGCCCGCTGGTCTGGCATATCTATCCGCAGGAGGAAGATGCGCACTGGGACAAACTCAACGCATTTCTCGATCTGTATCTGCGCGACCTGGCGCCGGCTCCTGCTGCTGCGCTGCGGGGCTTCTGGCATGCCTGGAACTCAGGAGAGGGGAGCGGGGCGGCCTGGTCGGCCATGCTTGAACACGAGGCCGAGCTGAGTGCCCATGCCGAACGCTGGACGCACAAGCAGGTCGCTAACGGCGATCTGGCCGGAAAGCTGGTGTTTTTTTACACAGATTGGCTATGATACGCGGCCTGTTTTTTTGTCTCTAATTCCATTCGGATGTTCGTATGAAAACCGCACAAGAGTTCCGTGCCGGCCAAGTGGCCGTTATCAACGGCGCACCCTGGGTCATCCAGAAAGCCGAGTTCAACAAGTCCGGTCGTAACAGTGCCGTGGTCAAGATGAAGCTGAAGAACCTGCTCAATGGTTCGGCGACCGAGACCGTGTACAAGGCGGATGACAAGCTGGAGCCGGTCATTCTCGAGCGCAAGGAAGTGACCTATTCCTACTTCGCCGACCCGCTCTACGTCTTCATGGACGAGGAATTCAACCAGTACGAGATCGAGAAAGACGATCTTGAAGGCGTGATGACCTTCATCGAAGACGGCATGACCGACGTCTGCGAAGCCGTTTTCTACAACGACAAGGTGATCTCGGTTGAACTGCCGACCACCATCGTTCGTGAAATCGTCTACACCGAGCCGTCCGTACGCGGCGACACCTCCGGCAAGGTCATGAAGACCGCTCGCCTGAAGAACGGTGCCGAGCTGCAGGTTTCCGCCTTCTGCGAAATCGGTGACTCGATCGAAATCGACACCCGTACCGGCGAGTACAAGTCCCGTATCAAGGCCTGATTTCAGCCTTTCGCGGACAAGCCCGGCCTGGCGCTGGGCAACTCGATGACGAACCCCGCTTATGCGGGGTTTCGTTTTTCTGGGTTTCATAAATGCCGCGGGTCGAACCTCCACAGGTTTGGCGCAGAGCC
>DPSI01000299.1:0-248 GCA_003527165.1 Pseudomonas sp. | reverse complement strand
GCGCAGAGCCGCTGCACTTATGTCGTTGCTTTTGTAGGAGGCCCGCCCTCGGGGAGAAGCCTTGAGGTGTTGCACGCCGGTAGCTCGATTCGCCGCGGGTCGCGCCTCCCACAGGTTTGGCGCAGAGCCGCTGCTTTTGAGTCGTTGCTTTTGTGGGAGGCCCGCCCTCGGGGCGAAGCGTTGAGGTGTTGCACGCCGGTAGCCCGATTCGCCGCGGGTCGCGCCTCCCACAGGTTCGGCGCACAGCC
>DPSI01000422.1:2315-4756 GCA_003527165.1 Pseudomonas sp. | reverse complement strand
AGACAAAGAGTCGGGTTTGCAGGATAATGCCGGGCTTATTTTCCGGTGGTTCGTCCACCGGGGCGTTGGGAAATGCTGCGTGAATCTCCAACGCCCTGTTGCGGGCGGACCGGCTGTTTGGCGGCTAGTTTGAGCGTAGCCGCCGGAGCCTGACAACCCTGGAGTGTCCGGTTTGATCGTCTTTCGTTACCTGTCCCGTGAGCTTTTGGTCACCCTGAGCGCCGTTAGCGCCGTGCTGCTGGTGATCATCATGAGTGGCCGTTTCATCAAATACCTGGCGCAGGCCGCACAGGGGCTGCTCGATCCGGGTGTGCTGCTGATGATCATGGGGTTCCGCCTGCCGGGGTTCCTCCAGCTGATTCTGCCGCTGGGCCTGTTTCTCGGCATTCTGCTTGCGTACGGCCGGCTCTACCTCGATAGCGAGATGACCGTTCTCTCCGCCACGGGCATGAGCCAGCGTCGTCTGCTGGCCTACAGCTTGGCGCCAGCCGCGCTGGTCGCCGGGCTGGTTGGCTGGCTCAGCCTTGGATTGGCACCGCAGGGTGTGGCCGAGGTTGATCGGATCCTCAATGAGCAGGACTCGCTGACCGAATTCGATACGCTGGTTCCCGGGCGTTTCCAGACCTTGCGCGACGGAACCCGCGTGACCTATACCCGTGAACTGACCGGTGATCGTACCGAGCTGGCCGGTGTCTTCATCTCCGAAACCAATCTCTCCAGCGCGACCGGTGAGAAGCGCGGACTGTCGGTGCTGGTGGCCGAAAGCGGTCGCCAGGAAATCCAGTCCGACGGAAGCCGCTACCTGATTCTGGAAAACGGCTACCGCTACGATGGCAATCCGGGCCAGGCCAACTACCGGGCGATACAGTACGACACCTATGGCGTGCTGCTGCCTAAGCCGGAGGTCAGTGTCGAACTGAGTGAGCGGGAGGCGATGCCGACCCGTGATCTGCTCGGCAGCGATAACATTCGCTTGCAGTCCGAGCTGCAATGGCGACTGTCGCTGCCGCTGCTGGTCTTTATCGTCACGCTGCTGGCGGTGCCGCTGTCGAAAGTGAATCCGCGTCAGGGTCGCTTCCTTAAATTGCTGCCTGCCATCCTCCTGTATATGGCCTACCTGGCCTTGCTGATCGCTGCTCGTGGTTCTCTGGACAAGGGGCGAATCCCGCCGGCGCTGGGGCTCTGGTGGGTGCACGGGATCTTTTTTGCGATAGGGATGCTGATGCTCTACTGGGAACCGCTGAGACTCGCCATCGACAAGCGTCGCGCCAGATCGGGGGTTGCCCATGCGTAAGCTCGATCGCTACATCGGCAGCCATGTGCTGCTGGCGATTCTCACCGTGCTCGGCATCATCGTCGGTCTGGCGTTGCTGTTCGCCTTCATCGACGAGTTGGGTGATGTGAAGGGTAGCTACGGCACGCTGAACGCCGCCATTTACGTGCTGCTCACGACGCCGTCGCGGATCTACGAGATGTTGCCGATGGCTGCACTGATCGGTTGCCTCATTGGTCTTGGCACGCTCGCCAGCAGCAGCGAGCTGACCATCATGCGTGCCGCCGGCGTGTCTCTCGGGCGAATCGTGATGGCGGTGATGAAGCCGATGCTGCTGCTGATGCTGGTCGGCGTGCTGATCGGTGAATACGTCGCGCCCTGGAGTGAAAACATCGCGCAGGCCAGTCGCGCCTCGGCGCAGGGCGCCGGCGAAGCACAAAGCAGCAAACGTGGGCTCTGGCATCGCCAGGGCGACGAATTCGTGCATATCAATGCGGTGCAGCCAAGCGGTCTGCTGCTCGGTGTCACCCGTTATCGCTTCGATGAGCAGCGGCAGCTGTTATCGGCGAGCTTTGCCCGCCGGGCGCGCTACGACGGTGATGACTGGCTGCTCAGTGAGGTCGCCACGACGCATTTTCGTGGTGACCATACCGAGGTGATCAAGGCTGCCGAGGAGCGTTGGGACGTGCGGCTGACGCCGCAACTGGTCGGTACGGTGATCATGGAGCCGGACGCCTTGTCCGTCACCGGGCTATGGCGCTACATCCACTATCTGGGTGATCAGGGCCTGAACAACGGCCGTTACTGGCTGGCATTCTGGACCAAGGTGCTGCAGCCGGCAGTGACGGTGGCGCTGGTGTTGCTGGCGATCTCGTTCATCTTCGGGCCGTTGCGCTCGGTGACGCTCGGTCAGCGCATCTTCACCGGTGTGATCGTCGGTTTCGTGTTCCGTATTCTGCAGGACCTGCTGGGTCCGGCCAGTCAGGTCTTCGGTTTCTCGCCTTTGCTGGCGGTGGCGGTGCCGGCGGGTATCTGCGCGCTGGCGGGCGTTTTGCTGTTGCGGCGGGCGGGTTAAGGCGGCGGCAAGCTCAAGTCATAAGCTTCAAGTAAAAGCATGACAATGTTTTACCGTCCGCCCGCACACTGAGCAGCTTGCAGCTTGCAGCTT
>DPSI01000422.1:1366-2066 GCA_003527165.1 Pseudomonas sp. | reverse complement strand
TGCAGCTTGCAGCTTGCAGCTATTTCTTGTGGATGTTTTTTGGTAACTGAACGACCTGGCTCTCCGAGTAGATGTCATGCCAGGTCCGATTCTGCTTGTCCCAGAGCATCCACCAGTAGCCCAATCCCAGGGCCAGCCAGGACATGATTGCGATCAGGAAGCGCAGCAGCGCCTGCCACAGGTCGATGGCGCTGCCATCGGCGTTCTGAATGCGCACCCCCCAGACCTGCATGCCGAGTGTCTGGCCGTTGTGGGTCCAGAACTTCGCGAAAAACCCGAACAGGCTGAACAGGAGCAGAGTGGAGAGGAGCGGGTCGATATCCAGCCCCCCGGTCTCTGCCAGCGCCTTGAGGCCTTCGCTGCCGTAAATCAGGCGCAGCACCACCTGCTGGTAGAACAGCGTGACCACCATCATCAGGGCGATCGAAAGAAACGAATCGTAGAAGATTGCGGCGAGGCGGCGGATCAGGCCGGCCGCGGGAAACTGGCCCTGCGGGCTGAGCAGATGGTTGCGCATGGATGTCTCGCTGAGAATGGCAGTGCGCATTCTACGGAATCGCGCGCACAAAAAAGCCCCTGATGCTGCCATCAGGGGCTTGCGGAGCGGGGCTTATTCCTGGATTTGAACCTGGTCAGCCTGCATGCCCTTTTGACCTTGCACAGCGATGAAGCTGACTTTCTGGCCTTCTTTCAGGCTCTT
>DPSI01000422.1:0-1230 GCA_003527165.1 Pseudomonas sp. | reverse complement strand
CTGGCCTTCTTTCAGGCTCTTGAAGCCGTTGCCTTCGATCGCGCGGAAGTGCACGAACAGATCCGGACCGCTCTCAGGAGTGATGAAACCAAAACCTTTTTCGTCGTTAAACCACTTGACGGTACCGTTCTGACGATTCGACATAGCTTTGTATCCTTGAAACTCAATAGTAGAAACGCCCCTGCATAGGGCAGGAAGCGGAGACTGGTTGCAAGGAGTAAAGAGTCGAACGGGATGTAGCGGATCTTGAGATCTACTGCACCAGATCACGATTCAACGGCGACCCATGCAAACACAGTGGGCACACTCTACGATAACTCGTCGGGCGCTGCCAAGCCCTTGCAGGCGTAGAATTGCCCACCGCAAGTAGCGCTTGTTCGGCGCGTTTTGAGTGTGGCGAAATCGCTGTGGTGCCGCCATTCGGCTGCCAAACTGCTGTTGTTCGGCTAGAAGGCGTGTGTTGCATATGTCGATGCGTTGCATCGATTGCTGCTGGGGCGATGCCGCTGCTACTGAGCGGTTCCCCTGTCCCAAAGACTCTCGGTTGTCTTCAGCCACTGTTAATGGTGCCTCGAGAGAGACTCGAACTCTCACGTTGTTACCAACGGCGGATTTTGAATCCGCTGCGTCTACCGATTCCGCCATCGAGGCACAGTGGCGGCGCAGTATAGGGATGCGATGCGGGTCGGTCAATCGTCTGGCGTGGTCAGAGTGAGGTGTTTCCGCTAAGCTTTGCGCCCCCGAAGCCCCGTGCTGATCTTTTTCACATGCAAGTCTCCGATTTTTCCTTCCAGCTTCCCGATTCTCTGATTGCTCGCCATCCGCTGGCCGAGCGTCGTGCCAGTCGCTTGCTGGTGCTCGACGGGCCGACCGGTCGCCTGGAACACCGTGGGTTCGCCGAGCTACTCGATTGCCTGCGCCCCGGCGATCTGATGGTTTTCAACAATACGCGGGTCATTCCGGCGCGCCTGTTTGGCCAGAAGGATACGGGCGGCAAAGTCGAGGTGCTTGTCGAGCGCGTACTCGATGGTCGTCGGGTGCTGGCGCACATCCGCTCCAGCAAATCGCCTAAGCCGGGTGCGACAATTCATATCGATGGCGGGGGCGAGGCGCTGATGCTAGCGCGGCATGACGCACTGTTCGAGTTGGAGTTCGGCGAAGACGTGCTGGCTCGGCTCGACCTCGTCGGTCATATGCCGTTGCCCGCCTATAATGACCGGCCGGACGATG
>DPSI01000297.1:1914-4778 GCA_003527165.1 Pseudomonas sp. | reverse complement strand
AAATCACGCAGCAACAGCCAGAGCTTTTCCATGTTGAGCTTGGGATCACCGCCACCCTTGAGGTACAAGTTGCCATTCAGGGTGCCGTTCTCGATAGGTCCGTCAGCATGGAATTCCGTTTTCCACTGATGGTTGGGGCCCAGCAATTCCAGCGCGGCGTAAGTCGTGACCAGTTTCATGGTCGACGCAGGGTTGACCGACACGTCGGCGTTGACGAAGGTCGGTGACGCGCTGCTGTTGAGCGGCAGCATGACGACCGACAACGCATTGCTCTCTATCTTGTTTGCCTTGAGTGCTTGCGCCACGCGGGGCGGCAGCGTTTGATTGACTGTTTCGGCGAAAGCGGGAAATGTCAGTGGGAGCGTCATCGCGGCGATGGCGACACGGTTCAGAAATTTGCTAATGGTTCTGCCCCGATCGGCTGGGACAGACAGAGTTGAAATCAACGGCATGGAGGTTCCCTACAGCGTTCAGGGAAGAATGACGGGCCATTATGCCCACGTCGGAGAAGTGACGTACTTCTCATCCGACAAGCGTAGCCGGCAACCTGGCGATCTGTAGCCCTGCAAAAGAATCCGGCAGTTGCCAATGCTCTAAATGGATCGGGTGGCAGACTGATGCGTGCGATCGCACAAGCGCGGCGTTGCTGTTAGAGTGCGCGCCGTCATTACGTTAGAAAAAGGACCGATTCAATGGCTACCAATCGCTCGCGTCGCTTGCGCAAGAAACTCTGTGTCGACGAATTCCAGGAATTGGGTTTCGAAGTCAATCTGACCTACCGTGACGGCCTTGAAACCAAGGCAGTGGACGAGTTCCTCGAGGCCTTCCTGAACGAAGCCATCGAAGCCAACGGTCTGGGCTATATCGGCGGTGAGGACTACGGTTTCGTGTGCCTGGCCAGTCGTGGCTCGGTTAATGAAGAGCAGCGTGGTCAGGTCGAGGCGTGGCTCAAGGGCCGCAACGAACTATCCGAATTCAACGTAAGCCCGTTGATGGACGTCTGGTACCCGGAAAACGAGATCAACGCTAAGGCGTGATCGAGTCGTTCCTGTCCTGATCGGTTGCGGTTGTTTGTCCGGATTTGCGCAATGCAATCCGGGCGATCAACCGACGTAGCACATACATCAGTAAGGTAACGGCCAAAGCCACGCTCACGCCAATGGCGGCATTGACCAGGCGTAGTTGCGGCAACTCCCAGTCTTGCGCCAGCGTTTCGGCCAGCAGGACGAAGCTCAGAGTCGTCTGCAAGACGAAAAGTCCGTAATGGTGTGCCTGGAAGGCCCGGCTGAGCATCACCAGCGGCAGCATGATCATCACCATCATCGGCGGATCGGCCAGGCTGTGGCCCATGTAGATCAGTACCGCCGCTGCACAGAAAATTCCAATGCTGGCTTGTAGGGCGCGAATCAGGCTGCGCTGCAAATCCATCTGCAAGGTGGTGAAAACCGCCAATGTCAGCCAATAGCCCCGTGGAAGCTCGGCAAGGGTCACGATCAGGCCACCGGAAGCCGCTGCGATGATGTAGGTCAGGGCATGTAGGCGCCATTGGTGAATCGGTGTGCGCCGTGCCCGGCGACGCAACACTTTCATCAAGCTGAACAACCGAGGCATGTACGGCCACATGCGTAAGCCATGCATGCCGCGTAAGCCGAAGGCCAGCAAGGTGACCCACAGGCCGCCCAGGGCGAACAGTGCGGCAATTGCCTGCGGATTGTTGAAGTCGCCGATACCATGCTGTCCCTGGCCAAGGCACAAGCAGATAGCCAGGCCTCTTCCGAGCTTGCCGGCCTCGCTGCCATAGCGCTGCAGCCATGCCATCAGCAGGCCGTAGAAGGCGAACAGGCCGAGGCTGACCAGAGGGTGAGTCGCCGACCAGAAACCGAGCCCGGCGCTACCAGCACCGAGGCCTATCAACAGCAGCATTCGCAGCATGCCGAGGCGGTGCAGCGGGTTGGCTTTGGCCGCCTGAAAGGCGCCGACCGTGGCCCACAGAAAACCGGCGTGGCCGCTGAATAGACCGAGCAGAAGTGGCAGTGCACAGCCCAGACCGGCGACGGCCGCTGCGCCCCACGCGGGACGACCAGGCTGCCAACCGACGATTTTCCACAGCGGCTTGTTCATCTGGCTCACGTCGGGCTCGAACGTCCGGTCATTTCGCCGGCCATTTCGGTCGCATAGCTGTCGGTCATGCCGGCGATGAAGTCGATCATTCGCACGAACGATTGATACAGCGGCCAGTCTGGGTTCGGCGCGTTGCTGCCAAGCAGGTCCAGGATGCGGCGGTTCTTGAAGGACGGCGTACGCCCGCCATGCTGCTCCAGCGCCGCGCCGCAGAAAGCGTTGAGCAGGATCTCGAGTGTGGTGTAGGCGCCGATCTCATGCAGCGTCTTGCGTTTGTCCTGAAAGATCTTTTCCCGCGCCATGGCTTTGGCTTGCACCACACACTGTTTGGCGGGGCCATGCATGTGTTCGACCAGATCTCCGGCGAGGTTACCTGCTAGCAACGCCTGCTGCTGCTCGACGAAGGCGCGCGCAGCAGCGTTTGTCAGATGTTCGATGGCCTTGCCCCTGAGAATCGCCAGCTTGCGCCTGCGTGAGTCTTTGGGTCCGAGTTGCCGGTAGGTTTCCGGCAGGTCGTCGCCCACCAGGTTCAGCAACAGGGCCTCGACCTCACCGTAATCAAGCAGGTCCATTTCGAGACCATCTTCCAGATCGATGAGGCCGTAGCAGATGTCATCTGCCGCCTCCATCAGATAAACCAGGGGATGCCGCGCCCAGCGTTGTTCATCCAGCTTGGGCAGGCCGAGCTTCGAGGTGATCTGCTCGAGCAGCGGCAGCTCGCTCTGGTAGCAGCCGAACTTGTG
>DPSI01000297.1:785-1756 GCA_003527165.1 Pseudomonas sp. | reverse complement strand
ATAGCCGAGCGCCTCGGCATGGCGCGATGTCCACGGATACTTGAGGTAGGTGCCTAGCGTGGCATAGGTCAGCCGGGTGCCGCCGTCGAACTGGTGATATTCGAGCTGCGTAAGCACCCTGAAGCCCTGGGCGTTGCCTTCGAAGTTCAGAAAGTCGGCGCGCTCGGCATCGCTCATGTCATCCAGCCAGCCACGTCCGGCGGCCTGCTGAAACCAATGGCGAATGGCATCTTCGCCTGAGTGGCCGAACGGGGGATTGCCTATGTCATGAGCGAGACAGGCTGACTGAATAATCATTCCAAGGTCGGCCGGGCTGCACCATTCCGGCATGTCATCGCGTAGCACTTCCCCCACGCGCATACCGAGTGAGCGGCCGACGCAGCTGACTTCCAGCGAGTGGGTGAGACGGGTGTGAATGTGGTCGTTGCTGGAAACCGGATGTACTTGGGTCTTGCGTCCAAGTCGGCGGAACGCTCCAGAAAAGATGATTCTGTCGTGATCCTTGTGAAACGGGCTTCGACCAAGCTCTTCATTACTGTGGACGGATTTCCCGAGCCGTTCACGATTTAGCAGAGTGTGCCAGTCCAAAGAGCAACCTCCTTGATGTCGCCAGTGGCAGGTTTGCCAAGCGCAGCATTACGACCGGCAGCGAGTGCAACGGCACGTCCTGGTGAGTGTATTCATGCAAATAGGTGCCAGCCTACAGCCTCATCGATCGTTATATATGCGATCGCGTGGAGAGATAGCCAGCTACGCTGCCGCAATATCGGCTTTGCCGCAGCTAGTGCCGCATTTTTTGGACAACTGGATACAACATGATGCCGAGCCGTGCGAGTTTGCCTACCTTGCCCAGGCGGCGGCCGAAGAGGGCCAGTGCCAGGGTCGTGGCAACCATCAACGGCCCCTTTCGCACATGATGGTGTTCGGAATGCATGCCGCGATTCGCCACCATTCCCTTGATTCCCTTGATT
>DPSI01000297.1:0-592 GCA_003527165.1 Pseudomonas sp. | reverse complement strand
TTCCCTTGATTCCCTTGATTCGCTGGATGGGATGGGCCAACGGTTGAGCATGATAGAGCACTTGTTGGCGGTGCATCTCCATGCGCAGCCGGACCAGATCCTTACGCATGGCTAGATCGCTGGAGCTACTGAGGGGAAGGCTCATGGTAATAGACGCTCCCGATTGCGGGCCAGTTCTTCGACTGTCGCTTGGAAGGGCGACGCGCTTTCCTTGGCGAGCCGGATTGCACGGCTCATGCATACCGCCAGAGCAACCGCATACAGTGCACAGAGAACCAGAATCGCCGCGATAGGGTTACTGTCCCAGAAAGCGATCACGATCGCTGCTGAGAGCCCTACAAGGATCAACAGCCCAAGTGTCAAGCCGATGCTGGCGAGAAGAAACAGCTTGAATACCCGAGCTCTTTCTTCTTGAAACTCTATTCCGACCAGCTCCAGATGCCCTTGAAGCAGGCCGGCAAGCGCGCCACCCATCTTTTTGATGGAGGGCGCTGGGGCTTCATCGGTGTGCTTGGTTTCCATTGGATCCATTCCCCACATCAGCGGCGGGTGATCAGGCCGAAGAGAAAACCGACTCCTGCCGCGATACCGA
>DPSI01000214.1 GCA_003527165.1 Pseudomonas sp. | reverse complement strand
CGTGGCGGCGAAGAGATGACCTGGCGCGAGCATGGCAGCCGCAACAATCATTTCTTCGCTGCGGCGGCGGGCCGGCTGATCATCGATGGCATCGAGGCGCTGCGATCGGCAACCTGGAGCTTCCCTTCGTTCAGCCTGGAAAACGTCGCGCAGACGTTGCTCGGTGAAGGCAAGGCAATCGACACGCCGTATCAGCGCATGGATGAAATCAACCGCATGTTCGCCGAGGACAAGCCGGCGCTTGCGCGCTACAACCTCAAGGACTGCGAGCTGGTCACGCGGATCTTCGAAAAGACCGAACTGCTGACCTTCCTGCTTGAACGCGCCACCGTCACCGGGTTGCCGGCCGATCGCAGCGGCGGTTCCGTAGCCGCGTTCGAACACCTCTACATCCCGCTGATGCATCGCCAAGGCTTCGTCGCGCCCAACCTCGGCGAGCGGCCGCCGGAGGCCAGCCCCGGCGGCTTCGTGATGAACTCGCAGCCGGGTCTGTACGAATCGGTGCTGGTGCTGGACTACAAAAGTCTTTACCCGTCGATCATCCGCACTTTTCTCATCGATCCGGTGGGGCTGGTCGAAGGCATGCGTCATCCCGAGGACAGCGACTCGGTGCCGGGCTTTCGCGGGGCGCGTTTCTCTCGAACGCGGCATTGCCTGCCGGCCATCGTCGAGCGCGTCTGGGAAGGGCGCGAGGCGGCCAAGCGCGATGGGAACAAGCCGCTGTCCCAGGCGCTGAAGATCATTATGAATGCCTTCTACGGCGTGCTCGGATCCAGCGGTTGCCGTTTTTTCGATCCTCGGCTGGCGTCGTCCATCACCTTGCGTGGACATGAGATCATGCGCCGCACCCGCGAGCTGATCGAGGCCGAAGGCTACAGCGTGATCTATGGCGACACCGATTCCACCTTCGTCTGGCTCAAGCGTGCCCACTACGACGAGGATGCGGCGCGCATCGGCAAGCGGCTGGCGCAAACGATCAACGACTGGGTGGCGTGATCATCTGCAGCGTGAGTTCGGTCTGCAAAGCGCTCTGGAATTGCAGTTCGAGAGCCACTTCAAGCGCTTTCTGATGCCGACCATTCGCGGCGCAGAGGAGGGCAGCAAGAAGCGCTACGCGGGGCTGGTCACCCGCCCCGATGGCAGCGACGGGTTGGTTTTCAAGGGGCTGGAAACGGTACGTACCGACTGGTCGCCACTGGCTAAGCAGTTTCAGCAGGAGCTGTACCGGCGCATCTTCAACCGCGAGCCCTATCGGGACTACGTGCGCGACTATGTACGCCGCACGCTGGCCGGTGAGCTGGATGAGCTGCTGATCTTCCGCAAGCGACTGCGCAGACGGCTGGATGACTACGAGCGCAACGTGCCGCCGCACGTGCGGGCCGCGCGGATCGCCGATGACTACAACCTGCAGCAGGGGCGGCAGCGGCAATACCAGAACGGCGGCTGGATCAGCTACCTGATCACCGTCGCAGGTCCGGAGCCGCTCGAGGTGCGTCGCGCGGTCATCGATTACGACCACTACGTGACCCGTCAGCTGCAGCCGATCGCCGATGCCATCCTGCCGTTCGTGAACGACAGCTTCAGCGCCCTGATCGACGAGCAGCTCGGGCTGTTCTGATCACGGCCTGGCGCCTACCTCGGAGGATACGATCCGGTAATCCTGGCGTCAGCCTTTGTGGATATGCCGATCGCTGTATTGCTGCGCCAGACGTTCGGCGGGCACGCCGCAGGTGAACTTCAGCGCCAGCAGACGGTTGCTCAGGGAGCGCCGCCACCAGCCGTCACGCTGCCAGCGACGCGGATCGACGCGAACGCCATCGTTCAGGCGAACGAATCGGCCCCGTTGGCGCAGATGCTTGACCAGTTCGACTTCCTCGAACAGCGGCCAGGGGCGGTGCTGGCCGCACCCTTGATAGGCCTCTGCCGTAACGAACAGGCCCTGGTCGCCGTAGGGCACGCCGAAATGATTGCGCAGCGCGATCAAGCGTTCAAGTAGCGTGGCCTGCCAGCCGGATTCGCCGGCGAAGCGAAACCTGAAATAGCCACCTGCCGCACCCTTGGCGGCCGCCGCCAGTATCGAGGGCAGCGGGTTGCCTTGCAGATGGGCATCGGCGTGCAGGAACCACAGCAGTGGATGCCGCGCATGGCCGGCACCCAGGCGAAGTTGTTCGCCACGGCAGGGCGTGGCCGGAAGCCAGGATGCCGCGTGCTGCTCGCAGAGCTGCCGGCATTGCCCGCTGTTGGCAGCATCCACGACGATGACCTCACCATCAACCTTGGCGGCTTGAAACAGTGGTAGGAGACTGCCGAGCAGCTGCGCCAGGGCCTGTTCGTCGCGCCAGCACGGAATGATGACGCTGATGGCGGGATGTTCAGGCATCGCTGCGGATTCCGAGTCGTTCGAGCGTGGCGTGTAACCTCCGGCGCGCCGGGCGCACATCGTCGCGCAATTCAGCGACCAGGCGTGAAAGGTCTTCGGCGTGGTCGATGTCAAAGGACTCGCCGGCGATGGCAACCTTATGTCCGGCTTGTCGACACAGCTGCGCAAGTGCGGCGCCGAGGCGGTCGGTGCTCCAGGGCAGGGCCGCGAGAGAGGGCCAAGGCTGATTGGACGCCATCAGCACGACGCCACCATCGCGGGCATCGATTAGCACGGTGTCGAGACGCTGCAGCAGCTGCGCGACGTGCAGGTAGTCGCTGGGTTTTAGGGCAGGGCAGTCACTGCCGATGAATATCAATTGGCGCTGGCCTTCGTCGCGCAGTTTCCGGTCCAGCTCGTTCAGCCGCTCGCCGAGATTGCCGTCGGGTTGTGCCATGCATGAAGCCTCGCCGTCCAACGATTGCGCCCAGATCAAATGCTGCACTTTATCCGGTGCGATCACCCGCGGGCCGGGCCATTGCTGCAGATCTTCAAGCGCGCAGTCGAGCAGAGCCTGCGCCACGGACAGCGCAGCATCCCGCCCCAGCGTGGCTGCCAGCCGTTGTTTGGCGTGGCCCGGTGCGGGCCGTTTGCACAGCAGCACCAGGCAAGGCATGCGCGAATCGATGGACAAGTTGGTCTCCTGTGGGGATGCAGCTACCGACTCCTGCACAGCTTTTGTCTATCCTCAATGGAAGCCGTCCCCGATGCGTGGCGATGCGTACGGCCCCTAGCACTGAGACGCCTACTGAAGCGAAACAACCGAGCCCGGGAGTGGCGATTACCATGCGCGACACCTTACCGCTGCTCGATGCGTTGAGCTTCCCGCCGATTCGGCGCGGTCGTCTAGAGGTATTGCAGGTCAATCTGACCTACCGCCGCAACCAGCGTTGCCTGCATTGCCACGTCAATGCCGGGCCGACACGCACAGAGGCGATGACCGATGGCAGCCTGGCCCTGCTGTATCAGGTGATCGACGCGCACCCGGTGCAGACGCTGGACCTTACCGGCGGCGCACCAGAGATGCACCCGCGTTTTCGCGATCTCGTCCTGCATGCCCGACGCGAGGGCCTGCGCGTGATCGATCGCTGCAACCTGACCATTCTGAGCGAGCCGGGTTTCGAAGGCCTGGCCGAGTTCCTGGCCGAACAGCGGGTGGAAGTGACGGCATCGCTGCCTTGCTACTCGCGGGAAAATGTCGATCGGCAGCGCGGCGATGGCGTGTTCGAAGCGAGCATCGCGGGGCTACGCACGCTCAATGCGCTGGGATACGGGGACGCGGCCAGCGGGCTGACGCTGAACCTGGTGTACAACCCGCAGGGACCCTCGCTGCCACCAGCACAAGGACCGCTGGAAGCTGATTACAAGGTGCATCTGGCCGACGATTTCGGCGTCCGCTTCAATCACTTGCTGACCATCACCAATCAGCCGATCGCCCGCTTCGGCAGCACTTTGCTGAGCCAAGGACAGTTCAACGACTACATGCAGCTGCTGCGCGACAGCTATCGGCCTGAAAATCTCGACGCGGTAATGTGCCGCAATTTGGTCAGCGTCGACTGGCAGGGCTATCTATACGATTGCGACTTCAACCAGATGCTGGAGCTGCCAATGTCGCTTCCCGGTGTGATCGGCCGAGACCGCGCGCACCTGGGTGATCTGCTGGAGCCCTTGAGCCTGGATGCTAATCCCATCGCGACCCGCGATCACTGCTACGCCTGTACCGCTGGGCAGGGATCGAGCTGCGGTGGCCCTTTGAAGTATCGATAGCACAGAGTTCGAATGTCACTGGCCAGCGGACAGCCGACCCAACAACCATCCGCCCGGCAGTTCTGTATTGAATTTAATTCGCGCTTCGCAGGGAATCAGTGGCATTAAGGCCGCTGCCGTTGAGTTTGAACAGAGTTATACGCATACGTATAAAATAATTGAAAATATTCGTATGCGGAGTAATCTGTGTTCAGTGGCGTTAACCAGGCGGAGCTGAAGATGAAACTCGAACAAGTGGCTGAGAAGCCGGACATTGCCTCGCCCGAGGCGGGGCGAGTTGCGCTGACGTTCTTTTTCAACCTCATGCGCTTGTGGAATTGCAGCGCCGAACAGCAACGAGTGCTGCTTGGCTCGGTAGGCAATACGACCTATTTCAAATACAAGAAACTTCCAGAAGTTCGTTTGCCACGGGATACGCTGGAACGAATTTCTTATTTGATGGGTATCCACAAAGCGCTGCGTATTCTGTTCAGCAATCAGGCGGAACGCGCATACGAATGGGTGCACAAGCCCAATGATGCCGCGCCGTTCAATGGCATGAGCGCTCTTGATTACATGCTGGGTGGGAGATCGGAAGAGCG
>DPSI01000098.1 GCA_003527165.1 Pseudomonas sp. | reverse complement strand
CACAATGACGTCAGCCAGGCCAGACTGACCCCAAGCACGGTTACGCCGACCCCGACGCCCAGTACCAGCGTCAGCGTATTGCCCAACAGACGCGGCATCTGGGTTTGCCAGAGGTGCCACCAGATGCCGGAATCGATGTCGCGCCACCTGAACAGCAGGACGCTCAGCGGCAACAGCACCAGCGACGCGACGGCGAAGGAAATGGGATACCAGCGGTGCTCGACGGGGTGGGACACGCAAGCCTCGGACGTAAAAAAGACAACGCCCCCGGCATGCCAGGGGCGTCGAGTATAACGGCACTGGAAGCTGGAAGCTGGAAGCTGGAAGCTGGAAGCTGGAAGCAAGCTTGCGGCTGTTTCGCTGATGCCAGCTAGGCTTTTCGCTTTTTCTTCAAGCTTCAAACTTCAAGCTAATGACTTCAAGCTTATGGCTGCTTTACCTCCAGCCAGCGCGGTCCATTAGCATGATGGCCTCGGCCTGCCGCTTGCCGGCAACCTCGACTGGAATGGTATCCGCCTTGAAATCGCCCCATGCGGCGACTTCCGCCGAAGGTTTCACGCCCGGATTGGCCGGGAATTCCATGTTGGTGTCGGCGAATATGCTTTGCGCCTCGGCCGTGGTCATCCACTCGACCAGCTTCTGCGCGGCCTCAGGGTGCGGCGCATGTTTGGTCAGACCGATGCCGGAGAGATTGACGTGCACGCCACGGCCTTCCTGGTTCGGCCAGAATAGCTTGGCTCTCAGATCCGGATCCTGCGCATGCAGGCGCCCATAATAATAGCTATTGACGATGCCCACGTCGCACTGCCCCGCGGCGACCGCCTGAATCACGGCGTTATCATCGGCAAAGACGTCGGTTGCGAGATTGTTCACCCAACCCGTGATGATCTCTTCGGTCTTCTCGGCACCGTGGGTTTCGATCAGGGTGGCCGTCAATGACTGGTTGTAGACCTTCTTGCTGGTGCGCAGGCACAAACGGCCTTCCCAGCGTTCGTCCGCCAGCGCTTCGTAGGTTGTCAGCTCGCCCTCTTCGACCCGCTCTGGCGAATAGACGATGGTCCGCGCGCGAAGCGACAGGCCGGTCCAGGCATTGGTAGAGGAACGGTATTGGGCAGGAATATTGTCTTTTATCATCTGCGAATCGAGCGGTTGCAGGATGCCCATTTCTTCGGCCTGCCACAGGTTGCCGCCGTCCACCGTCAGCAGCAGATCTGCCGGAGTATTCTCGCCTTCGGCCTTGATGCGGGCCATCAGCGGAGCTTCCTTGTCGGTGATGAACTTGACGTTGACGCCTGTTTTCGCCGTATACGCATCGAAAACGGGCTTGATCAGCTCGTCGATCCGCGAGGAGTAAACCACTACTTCATCGGCAGCTTGCACAGCGCCCGACAGCGCAGTGAGCGTCAGAGCGGCGAGTAAGCCTTTGCTTGCCTGCATGGGTCATGCCTCTTGTATCCGTGAAAGAGGCCAAATAGTAGTGAATGTCATTTACTTTCTCAACGCGACAATTCGCGCCGAGCGCCAGGCTACGGCTAGCAGGGATCAGAATCGCGCCAGGTCCGGCAGATCACCGCTCAAGCCCAAGGCCTGACGCACGAACAAAGCCTTGGCTTCAGGTAACGCCTGAATACCTTTCAGACCCGCGTTGCGCAGCCAGCGCAGCGGCAGAGGGTCGGCCTGGAACAGGCGTTCGAAGCCCTCCATCGCAGCCATCATGGTCAGGTTATGTGGCATCCGGCGCCGCTCGAAACGCCCCAGCACACGTGAGTCGCCCAGCGGCGCACCACGAGCGATGGCCGCAAGCAGGACCTCTGCAAGCACCGCGGCATCGAGCAACCCGAGGTTGACGCCCTGTCCTGCCAGTGGATGGATGGTGTGCGCGGCGTCTCCAATCAAAGCCAGGCCAGGCTGCACATAACGCTTGGCGTGGCGTTGCCGCAGCGGGATGCACAGCCGCGGATCGGCTTCCAGCACCTCGCCCAGTCGGTATTCGAACGCTCGCCCAAGCGCCTGACGAAACGCTTCATCGTCCAGCGCCATCAAACGCTGCGCCTCGCCCTCGGTAACCGACCAGACGATGGAGCACCAATGCGGGTCGTCTTGGCGCAGCAACGGCAGGAACGCCAGCGGGCCGTCATCCGTGAAACGCTGCCAAGCCGTCCGCTGATTCGGCTCGACGCAGCGCACGCTGGTCACAATGGCGTGATGCAGGTAATCCCATTCGCGCGTTTCGAAACCCGCCAGGCGGCGGACTGCGGAATTGGCACCATCGGCCGCAACCACCAGGCTGGCGCTAAGTTGTTTCCCATCGGCAAGGGTCAGGGACCATCCAGCTTCGTTCTGCTGCAGTTGCTCCAGGCGCGCACCGGCTATCAGCTCGACCGAGCCACGGCTTCTCAAGGCATCCAGCAGAGCGTCCTGCACCACACGGTTCTCGACGATGTGACCGAGCACCTCGGCATGCACCGATGCTGCGGAAAAATGGATCTGCCCGGTACCGGAGCCATCCCATACGCGCATGTCCGTGTAGGGGCTGGCGCGGCGGTTGGTGATGCCCGGCCAGGCACCGACACGTTCGAGAATCCGCTGACTGGCGGCGGACAGCGCACTGACGCGGGGCTCAAAAGGATCGGTGAGCGCGAAGGGCTGAACGTCCAGCGGACCAGCGTCGATCAACTTGATGGTCAGCCCGGCATCTTGCAGCGCCGACGCCAGGGTACTGCCGACCATCCCGGCGCCAACGATGATGAGGTCCGCTTGCATTACTGCTCTCCTGGGCGCCGAGCTTGCGGCGTGTCTAATGGGTCTGCTTGCCTGCGCGATAGATGCTCCTCATCGCACCCTTCGGTACTCGGCTTGGCCACCTGCAGGGGCTTCCAGGGATTGCATGAGCAACGGCATCGCGGACGTAACGGAACGGACACGAACGTTCAGCGCTCGCGTACGCCCAACCCCATCGCCTGCCTTGCGAACCAGGCCTTGGCCGGGGGTAACAGGTCCAACCCCAGCAAACCGAGATTGCGACCGGCAATGGATAGGTGCGCCGGATCACCGAACAACTGGGTCAGTTGATCGGAAAAACCGACCGTGAGCCGCTGATCCGAACGTTGCTGCCGGTAGTAAGCCTGCAATACGCCCAGGTCGCCTGGTCGCGCCGAACTACCCAACAACGCAGCCGCAAGTGCCTCGGTGTCTCGTAGGGACAGGTTGTAACCCTGCCCGGCGATCGGGTGCAAGCTGTGTGCGGCGTTGCCGAGCACCACCAGACCGGAGCGAACCTGCTCGTCGGTCTCGATCAGCGCCAGTGGATAAAGATGTCGCGCTCCGACCTGCTGAAAACCGCCCAGGCGATAGCCGAAAGCCTGTTGCAACTCGCTGAGAAATTCCGCCTCGGGGAGCGCGACCAGACGCGCCGCGTCCTGCTCCGGACGCGTCCAGACCAGGGCGCAGCGATTGTCCTGCAGCGGCAGCAGCGCCATTGGCCCATCATCGGTGAAGCGTTCGAATGCCTGCCCGCCGTGGGGTTTGCCCGGCGTCACGTTGGCGATCAGCGCCGATTGATCGTAAGGCGTACGCCTGATTTCGATGCCGAGCTGCTCGCGCAACGCGGATCGACCGCCATCGGCAAGAACGGCCAGGTCGCAGTCAACCTGCTGTCCATCGGTCAGGGTCAGGCGAAAACCATCGACCACCGGTTGCATGCGTTCGACTTCGGCCGGGCAATGGCGAATCACGACCTGATCATCCAGCGCCTGCCACAGGCAATGACCAATCCATGCATTTTCCACCACGTAGCCCAGCGCCGGCACTTGTTGGGTCTTGGCGTCGAGCCGGGTGGCACCAGCCCGGCCACGGTCGGAAACGTGGATATAAATGATCGGCTCGGCACGTTCCGCAATCCGCTCCCAGACGCCCAGCCGTTGATAGATCAGCCGGGTGCCGTAGGACAACGCCGTGGAACGGGCATCGTAGCTGGGCTGATATTCGCTTCCCGGCTCGAACGGCTCGATCAGCTCGATCACCCAGCCGCGCTCCCGGGCGCCTTTCTGCAGGGCCAGCGCCAAGCTGGCGCCTACCAGTCCGCCACCCACGATGGCCAGCACGCTCATGGCTAGGCGACCTCGGCGGCAGCCGCCATCAAGACCTCGATCTCCGCCACAGTCTTGGGCACACCGCCAGTGAGCACCTCGCAGCCGGTTCGGGTTACCACCACATCATCTTCGATGCGTACACCGATGCCTCGCCACTTCTTCGCCACATCCTGGTTGTCCGCCGCAATATAGATGCCCGGCTCGACGGTCATCGCCATGCCCGGCTCGAGCACACGCCATTCGCCGCCGACTTTGTAGTCGCCGACGTCATGTACGTCCATGCCCAGCCAGTGGCCAGCGCGATGCATATAGAAGGGTTTGTAGGCTTCCGCGGCGATCAGCTCTTCGACGTTGCCCTGGAGCAGTCCCAATTCGACCAGTCCGGCCGTGATGACCTGGACCGTCGCCTCGTGGGCCTCGTTCCAATGCTTGCCGGGCGCAATGTGCTTGAACGCCTCTTCATTAGCCGCCAGCACCAGCTCGTAGATGGCTTTCTGCTCGGGCGAGAAGCGGCCGCTGACTGGGAACGTCCGGGTGATATCGCTGGCGTAGCAATCAATCTCACAGCCTGCATCGATCAATACCAGGTCGCCGTCCTTGAGCACGGCATCGTTCTCGCGGTAATGCAGGATGCAGGCGTTCCTGCCAGCCGCGACGATTGAGCCATATGCCGGCATCTTCGCCCCGCCCTTGCGGAATTCGTAATCCAGCTCGGCCTCGAGGTGGTATTCGAACAACCCGGCACGACTGGCCTGCATGGCGCGAATATGGGCGCGGGCGGAGATCTCCGCCGCGTGCTTCATGACCTTCACTTCGTTCGCCGACTTGTACAGGCGCAGGTCATGCAGCAGATGATCGAGGGCAACGAACTCGTTCGGCGGCTGCGCACCCTGGCGGGCCTTGGAGCGGATGGTATTGATCCACTCCATCAACCGGTGGTCGAACTCCTGGTTGCTGCCGATGGCGTAGTAAACACGCGAACGCCCCTCGATCAGGCCAGGAAGAATGTCGTCGATATCGCCGATCGGGAACGCATCGTCGGCGCCGTATTCAGAGATGGCGCCGTCCTGGCCTGCTCGCAGACCGTCCCATAGCTCGCGAGCCGGGTCGCGTTCACGACAGAACAGCACGTATTCCCCGTGCTCGCGACCCGGTATCAGTGCAATCACCGCTTCCGGCTCGGGAAAGCCGGAGAGGTACTGAAAATCACTGTCCTGACGGTAGATATGCTCGACGTCTCGATTGCGGATGTACATCGGCGCCGCCGGCAGGATGGCGATGCTGTTGGGCTCCATCTCGGCCATCAGCGCCTTGCGCCGACGGACATATTCCGATTTCGGGATACGGGTCATGGACAGTCGGGTCCTCAATGCAGGGAGGGCTTGGGTGTCGGCGGCACCGGCTTGGCGCACTCGGTGAACAGCAGCAATGGCGCGACGCGCAAGTATTCCATGACCTCCATGTAGTCGCTCTCGCCATCCTCGGACTCGTCCAGCGAATCCTGGATCTGCGCAATGGCTGCTAGATCCTGCAGGACCTCCATGGCCTCGCTGCTCAGCGCGCGATCACCCGCGACCAGACCGAATCCAGCCAGGAAGCTTTGACACCACTGACCCAGGGCAAGCGCGCGCTCGGCAAGCGGAGCATCGTCGGAGGGCAGCAGCAGGACGATGGCGATATCGTCGCCAGCAAGTTCGCCCTTGACCATCTCCTGCAGGCCGATAAGCGCCTGGCGCACCGACTCCTCGGGCTCAGCACCCAGCAACTCGGCGGCATCGGTCAGCCAGGCTTGCGCATCGAAACCTGCGCCGGCGCAGCTGCGCCCAAGCAATAGTCCGTGCAGCTCGGCGGGTGTTACGGGTTGAGCACTGCTGGCCAACAATGTGGCGAAAGCAGCATACGGCGAGTTTTGAATGGGCATTGGCAGCTAGGCGCACAGCGGCGCTAATGTCTAGAATGAGGCTTCGTATCCTAGCATCGGCACACGAGCCAAGACCATCGAAGCCGGACCACCTAAATGCTCGCGCCATTTACCCGGGAATCCCATGGAAGACGCTGACCTGCAATTGCTGACTGCCAAGCTGGAACAGCTGATTCAGCGCATCGAGCAACTCAAGGCGCAGAACCGCCTGCTGCTTCACAGCGAGAAGGCATGGCGCGAGGAGCGCGCTCATCTGATTGAAAAGAACGAAATGGCACGAGTGAAGGTCGAATCAATGATTTCGCGCCTGAAAGCCCTGGAGCAGGACTCATGACCCAGCCGAACACCGTTACCGTGCACATCATGGACAAGGAATATTGCATTTCCTGCCCGCCCGAAGAACGCAGCAACCTCGAAGGCGCCGCCCATTATCTGGATCGCAAGATGCGTGAAATCCGCAGCAGCGGCAAAGTCATAGGCGCCGACCGCGTCGCGGTGATGGCCGCGCTCAATATCACCCATGAGCTGCTGCACAAGCATGATCGCCTGGACGCCGAAGCCAACAGCGCCCGCGAACACGTCCGCACCCTGCTGGAGCGGGTCGACAGTGCGCTAGCCGCTGATCCAAACCCTTCCGGCAACTGATGAACGGCAGGCAGATTGAGTTATAATCCCGCCAACTCCCTGGCATGTTCGCCAGTCGGCGATGACCCTCTCCCGATAAGCAACACCATGGAGGCTACACGTAGTGCCGGTGTGCATGTCCGCCTGACGGAAAGCCTTAAGGTACTCTGTAGTCGCCACCTTGAACTCTCGGGTTCAAGGGCCTACGCTGGCAGCGGCATGCTGGGGAGCCTCATATCATGATCGTAGCCGAAGGCCTTTCGCGCCTGGTGCTGCGACGCCAGTTGCGGCAAGCGCGCCGCCAGCTCTCCCCCATCCAACAGCGCCAAGCAGCCAAAGGCCTTTATCGGCAACTGGCCCAGCATCCGCTGTTTCGTCGCGCCCGCCATATCGCCCTGTACTTGCCTAACGACGGCGAAATAGATCCCCGCCCGCTATTGCTTGAAGCGCAGCGACGTGGCAAAGCCGCCTATTTGCCGGTGCTCAACGCCTGGCCGCGCACGCGCATGGTGTTTCAACGAATCATGCCGGACGAGAAGCTGAAGCCGAATCGCTTCGGTATCGCCGAACCGGCTTTTCGCCCTGCCCGACAGCGGCCTATCTGGACACTCGACCTGGTTCTGATGCCATTGGTGGGGTTCGACGAGCACGGCGGTCGTCTGGGTATGGGGGGAGGTTTTTACGATCGCAGCCTGGCGTATCGAGGCAGGCGCAAAAATGGTCACAAACCGACACTTTTAGGGCTCGCCCATGAGTGCCAGAAAGTCGATCGGCTACCCTTGGCCAGCTGGGATGTAAGCCTGCAGGCTACAGTGACGGACCAGCGCTGGTATGCGAAGCGAGACGGGAATAACTGAGGCAGTGCGAAGGGCCGCATCCATGCGGCAAATCCCTCAGCGCTGAAGCTGTTGCGAGTGGCTGATCGGAACCATCGAAGAGGCATCATCCGGTTGATCCCATAATCCCTGCGTATAGCCTGTTGTCACAACGCCGAGACCAAAAATCAGCACTAGGACCCAAAGAATATCTGGCTTGCGTTTCATAGTTTTCGCCTCCCCCTGCCAGGCGAATAGTCTTACATCGAGTCAGTATCGTTTTGGTTTTCCAGACTCGACAATGCCAACCTCAAGCGCGGCATTCTCCGCCATGCCTCGGTACAGCGCAAACCAGCGTTGCGACCGATTGTCGGGGATTTTTGCGTTTGAGAATCTTACAAACCACCTGCAATGAGCAAAGACCATGCCGTACTGGCTGATGAAATCCGAACCGGACGAATTTTCAATCCAGGATCTGGAGAAACTCGGCACGAGCCGCTGGGATGGCGTGCGCAACTACCAGGCTCGCAACTTTCTGCGCCAGATGACCGAAGGCGACCAGTTCTTCTTCTATCACTCAAGCTGTGCGACGCCAGCCATAGCCGGAATTGGCAGTATTCAGCGCACCGCCTA
>DPSI01000211.1:11249-11960 GCA_003527165.1 Pseudomonas sp. | reverse complement strand
GTCTTGTCGAGAACGTCGCGCACACCGGCGGTCACTACCCACGCGGCAAGCAGACATACCGCCAGCACGGCCCAGTGGAAATCGCCAAACAGCATCGAGCCCAACCCGCCCAGCACCGCGCTGGTGATCAATACTGGCGTCAGCATGCCCATCAGCCACTTCACGGGGGTGTCCTTCCAGCGCACCAACACACCTACACCAAGCGCGAGCATCAGCGCGCCGATGAGAGGCAAAAACATCGCATTGAAATAAGGGGGGCCGACTGAAAGCTTGGTGTCCGACAGCGCATCGAGTAACAGCGGATACAACGTACCCAACAGGATCATCGAGGTGGCAACGACCAGCAGCAAGTTATTGACCAGTAGCAGCGTCTCACGCGACCACAGACCAAATCCGATCTGGCTCTTCACCACAGGTGCGCGCAGCGCGAACAGGATCAGCGAGCCGCCCACTACCAGCAGCAGAAACGCCAGGATGAAGACACCGCGCTCCGGATCGGTGGCAAAGGCGTGAACCGATGTCAGCACGCCGGAGCGGACCAGGAAGGTGCCCAGCAGGCTGAGCGAGAACGCAGCGATGGCCAACAGCACCGTCCAGCTCTTGAACACGCCACGCTTTTCCGTCACCGCCAGCGAATGAATCAGCGCGGTACCCACCAGCCAAGGCATGAAGGAGGCGTTCTCGACCGGATCCCAGAACCACCAGCCGCCC
>DPSI01000211.1:2668-11029 GCA_003527165.1 Pseudomonas sp. | reverse complement strand
CCACCAGCCGCCCCAGCCCAGCTCGTAGTAGGCCCACCAGGAGCCCAGGGCGATACCTGTGCCCAGAAAAGCCCACGCAATCAGCGTCCAGGGGCGCGACCAGCGCGCCCACGCAGCGTCGAGGCGACCACCGAGCAGCGCGGCAATGGCAAACGCAAAGGCCACCGAGAAACCGACGTACCCCATGTAGAGCATCGGTGGATGCACCACCAGACCGAAGTCCTGCAGCAGCGGATTGAGATCACGGCCGTCCATCGGCGCTTGCGGCAGCAGGCGCTCGAACGGGTTGGAGGTGACGATCAGGAACAGCAGGAAACCGATGCTGATTAGCCCCATGACACCCAGCACCCGGGCAAGCATGTCCTCGGGTAGCTGCCGCGAAAAGATCGCCACGGCGAAGGTCCATGCCGACAGGATGAAAGCCCATAACAGCAGCGAGCCCTCGTGCGCGCCCCATACCGCGCTGAACTTGTAGTACCAGGGCAAGGCGCTGTTGGAGTTCTGTGCGACATAGGCGACGGAGAAGTCATCGACCATGAACGCGTAGGTGAGGCAGGCGAAAGAGAACGCCAGAAAGGAAAACTGCCCCCAGGCAGCCGGTTGCGCCAGTCCCATCCACTGATGATCGCCCCGCCAGGCGCCGATCAGTGGAAGCGTGCCCTGCACGATGGCCAGGCACAGCGCCAGAATCATCGCCAGATGACCGAGCTCGGGGATCATTTCGCATACTCCTGCTCGCCGCCTTCGTAGTGCTTCATCATCCCGCTCTTCTCAAGCGCCTGGCTGACTTCCGGCGGCATGTAGTTTTCGTCGTGCTTGGCCAGGACCTCGTCAGCAGCCAGAACGCCATTAGCATTGACGCGCCCAAGGGCAACGATGCCCTGCCCTTCGCGGAACAGATCCGGGAGGATGCCCTGGTACTCGATGGTGACCGTTTCGTTGTTGTCGGTGACCCGGAAGGAGACGGTGAGCGAATCGGCGCTACGCTTGACCGAACCCGCCTCGACCAGACCGCCGGCACGGATCCGGGTGCCTTCCGGCGCTTCGCCCGCGGCAATCTGAGTCGGTGTATAGAAAAGGTTGATGTTTTCTTGCAGGGCAGACAATGCCAGCGCCACCGCGATACCGACGCCAGCCAGGATGGCCAGCACGATGTAGAGACGCTTCTTGCGCACAGGATTCACTTCATTTCCTCCCGGCGCAAACGACGCGCCTCGTCTTGCAGATAACGTCGGCGCGCCATCATCGGCAGCACCACGTTGAGAATCATGACCGCCAGGCTGATGCCGTAAGAGGTCCAGACATATAGGCCATGGTTGCCCATGGCGATGAATTCGGAAAATGATGAAAAATTCATGTCGTCTTGCCTACCAGCGCTTTCACTTCAGCCTTGACCCAGCTGCTTCGCGATTCGCGGCGCAGCACTTCCAGGCGCATGCGCATCAGCAGCACCACCGTGAAGAAGCAGTAGAAACCCAGCACCATGACCAAAAGCGGCAGCCACATCTCCACAGGCATGGCGGGCTTTTCCGTCACGGTGAAGGTGGCCGGCTGGTGCAACGTATTCCACCACTCCACCGAATATTTGATGATCGGGATATTGACCACGCCGACGATGGACAGCACTGCACAGGCCTTCGCCGCACTGTCACGGTTGGTGATCGCCTGGCCCAACGCAATGATGCCGAAGTACAGGAACAGCAGAATCAGCATCGAAGTCAGGCGTGCGTCCCACACCCACCAAGCGCCCCAGGTCGGTTTGCCCCATACCGCACCGGTGAGCAGCGCAATGAAGGTCATCCAGGCGCCAATAGGCGCGGCCTGCTGCAAGGCAACATCAGCCAGCTTCATCTTCCACACCAACCCGATTATCCCGGCCACCGCCAGCATCACATAGATCGACTGGGCCAGAAATGCAGCCGGCACGTGGATGTAGATGATCCGGAAGCTGTTGCCTTGTTGGTAATCCTGCGGCGCGAACGCCAGCCCCCAGACCACGCCGACGCTGACCAGCAGCAGCGCCGCCACGGCCAGCCAGGGCAGCCAGCGACTGCTGATCTCGTAGAACCATTTGGGCGAACCCAGCTTGTGGAACCATGTCCAGTTCATAGAACCTGCCTCACATCCACCGCGCCTGACGATACTGTCTCGAAACCGGACAATCGCCTCTTGTTCGCGATCAGTAAACTCATCGTTATCAAAGCCGCTCGTCTCGCATGGGCGACTCGCGCTCCGTTATCGGATAGATCCATCGTGCAATCCATCATTCGCCGACGCTTATTTTCAGGCCAGCCGCTATCGCAAAAGGTGTCAGGGTAACCGCCAGAGCAGTCAGGCTGGAAAGCCATAATAGGTGACCGAGCGCAGGTAGCCCTTGCAACGCTGCCTGCAGCGCCCCGCTGCCCAGAATCAGCACGGGGATATAGAGCGGAAGAATGAGTAACGCCAATAGGAGACCGCCACGCTTGAGCCCGACGGTTAACGCCGCCCCCACCGCACCCAGCAGGCTGAGGACCGGCGTACCCAGCAGCAGCGACACCAGCAGCACCGGCAGTGCGCTGACCGGCATTCCCAGCATGAGCCCCAGCAGCGGAGCCAACAGAACCAGCGCCAGCCCCGAAAACATCCAGTGTGCCAGCACCTTGGCGAGTACCAGAAGTGCCAGAGGGTGCGGCGAAACGACCCACTGTTCGAGCGAGCCGTCCTCGAAATCGCTACGGAACAGCCCGTCCAACGAGAGCAGCACCGCCAATAGCGCAGCCACCCAAATCAGGCCTGGTGAAATCGTCTGTAGCAATTGCGACTCGGGGCCGACCGCCAAGGGAAACAGGGCGATGACGATGGCGAAGAACACCAGCGGGTTGGCCAGTTCCGCCGGGCGGCGGAACAGCAGACGGGTTTCGCGAGCCAGCAGCAGCGTGAAGACGTTACTCATGCGGCTCGCTGCCCCAGATCGATTTCGCGGAAGCCCGCCGGTTTTTCGATAAGCGAATGATGGGTCGTCAGCACGACCATACCGCCCTGCTCGCAATGGGACGTCAGGTGCCGTTCGAGTTGTGCCACGCCCATCATCGGCAGAGCGGTGAAGGGTTCATCGAGAATCCACAAGGGCGGCGGGGATAGATACAGCCGGGCCAGACCGACACGGCGTTGTTGGCCGGCCGAAAGCGTATGACAAGGCACATCCTCGAAGCCGCGCAATCCCACCGCATCAAGCGCTTGCCAGATCGCATCGCGCGTCGCAGGCTGATGCAGTGCGCATAGCCAGGTAAGGTTTTCCTCGGCGGTGAGCAGCCCCTTGATACCCGCCGCATGGCCGATCCACAACAGATTGCGGGCCAGCTCACCGCGCTGGCTTTCCAGGCCGCGCCCATTGAGCAGCACTTCTCCCGCGGTCGGCTGCATCAGGCCGGACAGCAACCGCAACAGGCTGGTCTTGCCACTGCCGTTGGGGCCGATCAGGCCGATGCGGTCGCCACGCAGGATGGTGGTGGTGAAGCTCTCGAACAGGAGACGCCAGTCCCGCTCGCAGGAAAGCGCCACAGCTTCTAGTAAGGGACTGGACACGCTAGGGCTACCTCAAGATGAAAGGAGCCCGGCCGCTATACCGATGGCAGGCCGGGCGGCCGGAATTATACATGCCGAGCCCGTGCACCAAAGGCCACAACGGCGAAAGGTTGTAAGAGCGTTTAAGTAAAGATGACCGAGATCAAAAGTACCCAGGCAATCCCCGCCTCCGGCCCGTCTCGCCCGACCGCGACTTCGGCCGACATGGCGTTGAAACTGCTGCAGCCGATGCAGGGGTTGCTCGTCGCAGGGGAAAGCGCCGAGGCCGAGGTCATCAGCATCAAGGAAGCGCTGCAGACCTTTCAGCTGACACTGCGTCTGACCATGAACAACGGACGCCAGGCCACCGTCGAGACCAGCAGCCCGAAAGCCGCAGCGCCTGGAGCGGCAATGCTCATCACCGCTGTTTCCGACACGCGCCTGATCGCCGCACTGCAACCCGGCAACCGTCAGCCACAGAGCAGCATCGATCTCGGTCAGCTTCCGCTCGGCACGGTGGTGCAGGGAAAAGTGACGGCCAGCCAGCAGACGCAGCAGGACGGGAGAATCCTCTTCAAGGTGGTGATCAGCCTGCTCAATTCACCGCTCGCCGGACAGAAGCTGAATGTCGAATCAGCCATACCGCTTGCGCCGGGCAGCCTGATCACCGCCCGCGTCCAGGGCGACCAGTCGCTGTCGTTCATGCCACTGAGCGGTCGTCTCGATCAGTTGGTGCTGGGCCAACAGCTGACCGCACAGCACAGCCGCCAAGGCTCTATCGAAGGGCTGCTTGGTGCGCTCGGATCCGGCTCGGCATTGCCCGACCCATTGCGCGGTGCGGCCGAGCGCCTGCTCGGCCTGGTTCCGGAGATGCAACAGCTCGGTGATGCCAAAACCTTGGCACAGGCATTGGCACGCAGCGGTGTCTTTCTCGAAGCCAGCCTGTTGAGCGGCCAGGCAGATCATCTGCCAACTGATATGAAAGCTGCCCTGCTCCGCCTGATCGCTCAATTGCCCGGGCTACCGGCTGGCGGCCCGCTGGCCGCCGCGCAGGCCGGCGGGGCACTCGGCCAGGCGCTGCCGGCATTTGCCCGTAATGCCCTGGGTGCGCTGGGTCAGCCGAACGCGCGTCATCTGGCGCAAAACTTTCCGCTACCGAGCCGGTTATCGCCGAACGTAGACGACGAGGCCGATCTGGAACTGTTATTGAAGCTTGCCGCTGCCGCGGTATCGCGGCTCCAGACGCACCAGCTGTCCAGCCTCGCCCAGACCCAGACCAACCCTGACGGCACCCAGGTCACGACCTGGCAGATCGAAGTGCCGATGCGTGACCAGCGCGATATCGTCCCGCTGCAGGTGAAGCTTCAGCGCGAAGAAGAGCCCCAGCACGACCGCAAGGAGAAACCGGAGACCCTCTGGAAAGTCGAGCTTGCCTTCGACGTCGCGCCCCTGGGCCCGCTGCAGGTTCAGGCGCAGCTGTTCAAGGGCAGCCTGTCGAGTCAGATATGGGCAGAGCGCAGCGGCACCGCCGAGCTGATTACAGCCGAACTCGATCACCTGCGTCAGCGACTGGTCACGGCCGGGTTGGACGTCAGCGACCTGGCCTGCCGGCAGGGCACGCCGCCGCAAGGCCCCCGCACTTCTCTGGATCAACGCTTCGTGGATGAAACCGCATGACCGCCAATACACCGCGTCAGGCCATCGCGCTCACATACGACGGGGCCAACACGCCAACCCTGTCGGCCAAGGGCGACGACGAGCTGGCCGAAGCGATACTGGCGATCGCCCGCGAGCATGAGGTGCCGATCTATGAAAATGCCGAACTGGTGAAGCTGCTGGCACGCCTGGAATTAGGCGATGCCATTCCCGAGGCGCTTTATCGCACCATCGCCGAGATCATCGCATTTGCCTGGTACCTGAAAGGCAAATGCCCGTCAGGCTTCACCGAGCAAGGAGATTCGCCCGCCACTCCACGGCTCAATGGGCCTGAGCGTTAAGTGTGGTGAGCCCGTTGAATCGCCCCTTCTCCTGCGGGAAATCCGCCAACACCCAGGCAAAGTAGCCTTGGCGGAAATAGAACACCTGCTCGTATCCCCACGCGACGGCAAGACGAACCGCCTCGGCACTGGCGGGACAGACTTCGCTATCGCAATAGACCACCAGCGGCACGGTTCTTGGCCATTCGGCACGCGACAGCCCCAGGAACTCCTGCGCCAGATCCATGTGCACCGCGCCTTCCACATGCCCCCAGCTCCACTCGCGACTCGGGCGTACGTCGACGAAGACCGCGCCAAGCTCGTGGAGCTGTCTGGCCTGGTACACATTGATGGTCATTGCACCTTCGACTTCCTCCGGCGCTTCCGCCGCGCAGAGCCAGGTCGGGCCAACCAATAGACACAACATCAGAATGCGCAGCATCACATCCTCCTGCCCGCGGTCGGGCACGGCCTGCACCAGACACGGCGAAGCCTTGTACAGGTTGGAGGAAGCATTGCTGATATCGTTCATTGCCACGGCCTGAGGACCGGACATACGTTTCGCAATCGAGACGCCAAGAACAGAGGATGGCTAGTCCGGGTTACGGCGCGCCTGATGCAGCTTGCGCATCAGTTCGGCTTCCGACTGAGACAGCCCGCAGGATTGCGTGAGATCGTCGACGCTGGCGCCCATGCCGACCAGCTTGGCGGCCTGGGAGAAGGAGAAATTGTTCGGATCGCGCTGTTCGAGCTGGCTGAGCTTCTCTGGCAGCGGTGCGACGATGCGCGACAGCTCATGCAAGTCTTTGCCCATGCGTACGCTGCCTTCCAGATAGGTATCCAGCCGAGCGCCGAGCGCCTTGATGCGCTTGTCACGCGCAGCATCCTCACGCGCTTGCAACTCGGCCTGCTGCCGCTGGCGTCGGAACAGCCAGATGCAGCAACCCAGCAATGCCAGGCAGCACAAGGCAAGCGCGACGACCGCCGCAACCAGCGAGGCGATCATGTATCAGATGCTCTCAAGTTCCGCCCATTCTTCTTCGCTCATCATCTTGTCCAGTTCGACCAGAATCAGCAGCTCGTTGTTCTTGTTGCAGACGCCCTGGATGAACTTCGCCGACTCGTCATTCCCGACGTTGGGTGCGGTTTCGATTTCCGACTGACGCAGGTAGACCACCTCGGCGACGCTATCGACCAGAATGCCGACCACTTGGCGATCCGCCTCGATGATGACAATGCGGGTGTTGTCGGACACTGGCGCCGCCTCGAGACCGAAGCGCTGGCGCGTATCGATCACGGTGACCACGTTGCCGCGCAGGTTGATAATGCCAAGCACATAGCTTGGCGCGCCCGGCACCGGTGCTATTTCGGTATAGCGCAACACTTCCTGGACCTGCATCACGTTGATGCCATAGGTCTCGTTGTCCAGACGGAAGGTTACCCACTGCAGTACCGGATCCTCGGAACCCTGCGCGGAAGTCATCTTCATAGCCCCACCTCTTCATATACCGCTGTGGCGGTCGATTCTGTTGGTTACTCGGAACGCTGGCGCGCCCCTTGGTTGTTCAATTCGTTTATGACGGGACGCCCTTGAGATGACGGGTCGCGCCGCTGGCGATCAGCTCTGCAAGCGCGGCCACATCCACCAGCGCGCACATATGATCGATCACCGTCCCGGCCAACCAAGGCCGCTGGGTACGCTGGGTACGCCACTTGACTTCTTTCGGGTCCAGGCGGATCGAGCGACTGACCTGATGCACTGCCAGCCCCCACTCATAGCCCTGTACCGAGATCACATATTGAAGCCCCTCGCGAAAATCATCGCGATACCGCTCAGCCATGACCCAGCGGGCGGTATCCAGTACCTTCAGGTTGCCGGCCTGGCTCGGCAATATCCCGAGAAACCAGGCGGGCTGGCCAAATAGCGGGGTCAGATCCTGTCCGGCGAGCGGATAGATCGAGCCGAGACTGACCAGCGGCACCGCCAACGTCAGGCCGGCCACGTCGAACAGCAGACACTCGAACGGCTCCTCGCCCCACTCCGGCTGGCCGCTCCGGTGCGCTGGCGGGCCACCAGGCACCTGCCCCTGCGACTCGAAATTGGCAATCGGCTCGACCCGTACCGGCAACGGCTCTGCCGGCATTTCAGGCTGCAGTTCGAGCAGCTCCGGCTCGGCTATCACTGGCGCAGGCACGGGAATCAATGCGGGCTCGGGCGGCGCAACCTGCCGCAGCGGGACGACCCGCTGAACGTCGCGTTGTTGCTCTTCGAGCACGGCGGCCTGGAACTCATCGTGGCTGACCGATTCGGTCAACTCCATGACGGCATCTTGCAAGAGCGCGTCGAGATAGGACTGCAGCGTCTGTTGCGAACGGCTTTCTTTAAGAACGGTACGGCTCATGAACCCAACTCGTGCGAACCAACTGGATAGGCTATCGGCCGCAACCACAGCGAACTTGAGCCGTGATCAGGCCCGTACGTCGTCATTCAGGCGACCTGCGGCGAAACTTGCGCAGCCAGAAGCGTTTTTAGCAACGCGCGGTAGGCAAGCACGCCTCGGCTGTTGGGATCATGCTGCGACGGCGTGACGCCAGCGCGACTGGCATCGCGCAAGCGCGTGTCGATCGGAATGAAGGCCTGCCAGAGATTGGCCTGGTAGCCGTTACGCAGGACTTTCAGGGTATTCATCGAGGCCTGGGTGCGGCGGTCGAACATGGTCGGCACGATGGTGTAGGGCAATGCTTGCTTGCGCGATCGGTTGATCATGCTGAGCGTGCTGATCATCCGCTCGAGGCCTTTCATTGCCAGAAACTCCGTCTGCACCGGGATCACCAGCTG
>DPSI01000211.1:0-2535 GCA_003527165.1 Pseudomonas sp. | reverse complement strand
GGCGTAATCGAAATCCTGCCAGAGCTGCGAAAGGCTCTTGGCAATGACCAGGCCGAGGCCATTCTGCCCTGGCGATTGACGCTCCAGGGTCGCCAGCACCGTACTCGATGGCAGCAGCGACACGCGTTCGTGGCTTGTTGACAACAGCAACTGCCACGGCAGCCCCTCCGGAACGGAGCCCTGATGCTGGAACAGATCGAACACGCTGCGATCGAGATTATCCGGATCGTGACCGAAATAGCTCGTCATCGAGCCATGGGGATCGAGATCCAGCGCCACGACACGCTTGCCGGAATCGGCCAGCAATCCGGCGAGCGCGATGGAAGTGGTGGTTTTACCCACTCCCCCTTTTTGATTGGCTACAGCCCAGACTCTCATTACTCTCTTTCCATCCGGATCGAACCAGACCGGGAACGGCCGCGCCGGTTTGACCGACGACGGAGAATTGACGACACCGCGAGCGGCACCTAATGACCTTCGCTGGAAGCACGTTGTGTGCCAGAGTGCAGCGCCGCTCCGGCAGCACGGCCGCTGCCCATCCCACTGATACTGCGGCGCACATCCAGATTGCGTGAGATGACCAGTATCACCCGGCGATTGCGCGCCCTGCCCTCAGCTGTGGCGTTGTCCGCCACAGGCTGGAACTCACCGTAGCCCACCGCGGCCAGACGCGACGGATCGACGCCATCGGCCGCCAGCATGCGCACCACACTGCCGGCGCGTGCAGCGGAAAGCTCCCAGTTGGTCGGAAACTTATCCGTGCTTATCGGTAGATTGTCGGTAAAACCTTCGACATGAATCGGGTTATCGAAGGGCGCCAGAATCCCGGCAACCTTCTCCAGCAAGTCGAACGCATGATCGTTGGGCAGCGCATCGCCACTGGGGAAAAGCAAACTCGAATTCAGCTCGATCTCGACCCAGAGTTCGTTATCTCGCACAGTGAGCTGATTCGCATCGATCAGATCAGCGAAAGCCTCGTGCATGCTCTGCACGATGCTTTGCAGTGGATCGATCGGCTCCTGCGAGGATTGCGGCTCGTCGAGCTGAGACACATCGGGTTCGGTGGTACGCGGCCGCTCATCGCCGATCGGGATCGGCTTAACCGCACGGTCAACCTGACTGAAGACGCCGACGAGCGAATCGGAGAGGATTTTGTATTTGCCTTCGTTGAGCGAGGAGATCGAATACATCACGACAAAGAAGGCAAACAGCAAGGTGATGAAATCCGCGTAGGAAACCAGCCAGCGTTCGTGGTTCTCGGGTTCTTCGTGAATTCTGCGTCGAGCCATGATCAGGCGATTCCCGACCAGGACGAACAAACAGACACATCGACAGGCGCGCTCGAAACGGCGGGACTGTGGCCAGTGGTTGTGATTTGAGCATTTGGCATGTTCGTTACCGTTTCCGCAGCGGCAGGAGTGCGCGCCGTCAGCCTTGCGTCACTCAATCCATGAAGCCCTGCAGCTTCATTTCGATCGATCGGGGATTCTCCCCCTCGGCAATCGACAGGACGCCTTCGAGCAACATTTCGCGGTAGGCGCTCTGCTTCTGCACCACGCTCTTGAGTTTGTTGCCCATCGGCAATACCAGCAGGTTGGCAAAAGCTACGCCGTAGATGGTGGCAACGAATGCAACGGCAATGCCACTGCCCAGCTGACCGGGATCGGCGAGGTTGCCCATCACGTGTATCAGGCCCATCACAGCACCAATGATGCCCACCGTGGGCGAATAGCCGCCCATGCTCTCGTAGACTTTCGCCGCCCGCAGGTCTCGGGTTTCCTGGGTGTACAGGTCCACCTCGAGAATGCTGCGGATCACCTCGGGTTCAGCGCCATCGACCAGCAGCTGTAAGCCTTTGCGGGCGTAAGGATCGGGCTCGGTTTCGGCGATCGGCTCAAGCCCCAGCAGCCCCTCCTTGCGCGCCGTGGCACTCCAACTCGTGACCAGGCTGATGCCTCCCGCCATGTCGACACGCGGGGGGAAGAAGATCCAGCCGAGGATCGACATGGCCCGCATGAACACGGCCATGGGCGTTTGCAGCAGCACCGCGCCCAACGTGCCGCCCAGCACGATCAAGGCTGCCGGACCATTGACCAATGCCGAGACGTGGCCGCCCTCGAGAAAGTTGCCACCGACGATGGCGACAAACGCAAGAACCAGCCCGATCAGGCTGAGCACATCCATCAGATACAGGCCTCGCTCAGGTGACGACCGATTTCATCGAGGCTATAGACAGCGTCGCTGAGGTTGGCCTTCACTACCGCCATCGGCATGCCGTAGATGACACAGCTGGCCTCGTCCTGCGTCCATACCTGACTACCGCTCTGCTTGAGCATCCGCGCGCCTTCTCGGCCATCGGCGCCCATGCCGGTCAGCACCACCGCAAGCACCTTGTCACTGAACGCCTTGGCGGCTGAGCCGAAGGTGACGTCCACACACGGCCGATAGTGAAGTCGCTCATCGCCAGGCAATATGCGCACCGAACCACGCCCGTCGACCATCATCTGCTTGCCACCGGAGATCGGAAGAGCGGTT
>DPSI01000510.1 GCA_003527165.1 Pseudomonas sp. | reverse complement strand
CCGATGGCAGCGCCCGCCTGCGCCGCGCCTACCACGAAGATGTAGAGGATTTGGCGGCTATCCGCGGGAGCCTGACCTACCAGCCCGTTGAAGGGCTTTACCTGCCGCCCATCGATATTGACCTGAGCTAAGCCATGACCGTAGCCACGAATCACCCCTTCGCCCAGCGCCTGGCCCAGGTGCCGGACAGCCGTCTGCTTCAGGCCGATCAGCCGAGCGGCGCACCGCTGATATGCATGCCCGAAGTGGAGGAGCAGACCGAGCACTACCTGGCCATAGAGCATGGTGATAGTGCCGATAGAGGGATGCTGACGGGGGCGCTAGGGGGAGTGGGAGGTACTTTTTGGGCTATCTTCGCTTTCGCTCTCTTTCTGAATCATCGCCCCGAGCCCGCGCTAAACACCCTATTACTTGCATTGGCCCTTTTTGCAATTCCCTTTATCTGGGAAGTCCTACGCCCCATGCCTCTCCCCATCCTGCTCAACCGCCGCACCCGCGAGCTGTACTTCGAGCAGGACGGCGAGCTGTACCACACGCCCTGGGATGGCATTGCCGCTGCCGCCTACGCCTATGGCACCGTTGGCCCCTATACCGCTGGCATGCGTCATGCGGCGCTCGAAGCCCTGCTGCATCGCTACGGGCACCCGGAGGAACAGGTGCTGATCAACCTCGGCTCACCTATCGGCAAGAGCCTGGAGATGCAGCTGGGCTTTTGGGAATACCTGCGCGCCTATATGGACAACGGCCCTTGGTTCGACGAGAACGGTCACCACAGCGACTCTCCGCAGTTCAGCCAGAGCTTGCAGGAAGTACGCAATAGCAAGGGGCAATTGGTGCGACTGTACTGGGGGCTGATCAAAGACGAATACCGTGCGAACAAAGGCCGCAACTTTCTCAGCTACGCAGACTTTATGCTGCTGTTCGGCAGCATGCTGCTACTGCCGGTCCGTACCCTACAGAACTTCACTTATCGCATCGCCAAGCGCCGCTCGCGGAGCCAATGGCCGCGGCTTATTCGTGAGCCTCTGCGCGCCGATGGCCCGACCAGCCGGCTGGTCGATCTGGAACAGGGCCAGCCATGACCCAAGTCCGAACCATATCCCAGCACCCAGACCTATCGATCAGCATGTTTTATCAGCCGCCTCCGCAGGGCAATTCAGCCTGACTCCGCAAGCATCGCATCAGCGTTCAGGAATAACCCCGACCCCGCACGCCAAAGCGTGCGGTGCCACACTCTCTGATTGGCGACGGCCCAGTTCGTGAACCCCATCACCCCGCTTGCGGCCGTGGTGACCTTCAATACACGCCGAAGTTCCGCTTCACCACGGCTGCGGCCGTTCCCGCTCACGCATTCAAGGAGGAAATCGCGTGCTCAAGCGCTTTTTCGCATTCGCCCTGATCGTCACCGCCCTCGTCTTTGCCGGCTGTTCCGGCAACTACAAATTCAATGATGCCGAATACCGTCCGCTGGGCGATCCGCAAGCGGTAAACCGCGGTAACTGACCGCCAGGAGTAGTAGCACCATGGAATTGGTCTTCGATGTGGTCAGCGCGCAGCAGTTCGTGCCTGGGTTGTTGACGACGAAAACCTTCAAGCAGGCCGGCGGCATCATTGGCCGTGCCGAGGATTGCGACTGGGTCATCCCGGACCGCAAGCGCGTGTTGTCCAGCCGCCACGCCGAAGTGAGTTACCGGGACGGCGCATTCTTCCTCACCGACACCAGCAGCAACGGCATCCAGCTCAAAGACACCGGCGCCAGCCTGGACAAGGGTCGGGCTCAGCGCATCGAGCACGGCAGCGTCTACTGCCTGGGTGATTTCGAAATCCGCGCACGACTGATCCAGGACCCGGCCTCGTTCGAAGGGGATATCGGTCGTCCGCAGCCGGCCGGCAGCATCATCCCCGACGATGCGTTTCTCGATCTCGATCCGCTGACCGCCCTGGACCAACAGGAGCGCGTCTATGCCGAGGCGGATGACCTCACCGCCGTGCTCGCCCCATCGCGGGTGCAGGCCCAGCAGCGCGACTATGCCCAGATCGACGAGGAGAACCTGCAGGTACCCGAGCTGGTCATGCCCAGGCCGGCTGCCCAACCCAAGGCCGCTCCAGAGCCCGAGCGCCTGCCGCCCGGCTTCTGGGCGCGCTTCGGCGAGGCGCTGGGCGTCGACCTGGACGAGCTGGATGAAGAGGCCCGACAGGCGCTGGCGCTGAAAGCCGCCAGCCTGCTCAGGCAGAGCGTTGGCGGGCTGCAGCAGGCGCTGCGCACCCGTGGCGAGCTGAAGAACGAGATGCGCCTGTCGCTGACCACCGTACAAAGCGCCGGCAACAACCCGCTCAAACACAGCATCGACAGTGGCGAAACGCTGACGCTTCTGCTGCGCGGCGGCAAGCCCGGTCAGCTGCCGGGCGAGCAGGCCGTCGGACGTGCCTTCCGCGACCTGCAGGCGCACCAGGTGGCGATGCTGGCCGCCAGCCGCGCGGCCCTCAAGGGGATGCTCGAGCAGCTCTCGCCGGACCAGCTGGCGCTGCGCTTCGAACGCGACAACAAACCGCTGATTGCCACATCCGGCAGCCGCTGGCGCGCCTATCGCCGAATGCATCTGGCCATGCAGCGCGACGACGACTGGAGCGAGCGGCTGTTCGCCCGCGACTTCGCCCAGGCTTACGAGGAGCAGGTACGCCTGATCGCCACCCTCAACACCGACCTTCAAGGATGATGTCCATGTCTCGCTTCTTCCCCGCAGCCGTCTTCGCGGCGCTGGCCTTGCTCGGCGGTTGCTCGGCGCTCTCGCCCAATTCCGAGCTGACCAAACTCGGCCTGTCGCTGCAGGGCAGTGACCGGCTCAACCCCGACCTCAACGGTCGCCCCTCCCCCATCGTGATTCGCCTGATCGAACTCAAGCATCCGGTGGCCTTCGAGAACGCCGATTTCTTCTCGCTCTATCAGCGGCCCAAGGAAGCCCTGTCGCCGGACCTGGTGATCCAGGAGGAACTGGAACTGCGCCCCGGCGAGCTGCGCGACCTCAAGCTCTTCGTCCAGGACGGCAGCCGCTATGTGGGCGTGCTGGCCGCCTACCGGGACCTGCCAGAAGCCAATTGGCGTTTCGTCGTTCCTCTGCAGCACAGGGCGCAGAACCGCATCGAGCTGAGTCTCGACGAGCACGGCATCCAGGCCGTCGACCCGCTCGCGATGGGGAACTGAGCCATGAGCATGAACAAGGTGATCTGGCAGGAAGGCATGCTGCTGCGTCCGCAGCATTTCCAGCAGAGCGACCGCTATTACGACGCGCAGCTCAAGCTGCGCACCCAGAAGCTCGGCCACTACGCCTGGGGCTTCTTCGGGCTGGAGATCGACCGCCAGTTCCTCAACATGGGCAAGTTGGTACTGAGCCAGGCCAGCGGGATTCTTCCCGACGGCAGCCTGTTCGAGATCGGCGCCGAGCGCGAACCGCTGGCCCTGGACGTACCGCCCAACACCGGCAACACCCCGGTCTATCTGGCGTTGCCGCTGGTTACCGGCAACCACATCGAGAGCCGTCGACCGGAGCAGAAGGACGTGCTGGCGCGCTACACCGCCTTCGACGAGGAAGTCGCCGATTCCAATGCCGGTGACAGCAGCAGCAGCCAGGTCAGCACCGGCCGGCCGGACTTTCGGCTACTGCTCGGCGAGCAGCAGGCCGACCAGGCCTATGTGAAGCTCAAGCTCTGCGACATCCTCGACACCACGCCCGACGGCGTGATCAGCCTCGACCCCGAATACATACCCACCTTCATCGACTTCCAGGCATCCAGTTATCTGCTGTCCTGCCTCAAGGAAGTGATCAGCATGCTCGGCCATCGCGGCGACATCCTCGCCGAACGGATCCGCGCCACCGGCAAGGTGGGCGGTGCCGAGGTCGGCGACTTCATGATGCTGCAGCTGATCAACCGCTACGAGCCCGTGCTGCGCCACTATCTGGGCATCGACCGGGTGCACCCCGAACAGATCTACCGTGAGTTGCTGGGCCTGCTCGGCGAATTGGCGACCTTCTCCAGCGAGACCAAGCGTCCCCGCCTGGAGGGTCG
>DPSI01000174.1 GCA_003527165.1 Pseudomonas sp. | reverse complement strand
TGGACCGGCTTGCCGCTGTCGCGCAGCTTCCTCGCCGCGCCAGCCGAAGTGCTGCTGCCTGACAACAACCTGAAGGTGCTGGACGCGGAAGAGGGCTTGCGCCTGGCTGCGGGCAAGGCTGATCTGGCGGCGGATATGCTGAGCATGCTGCTGGCGTCGCTGGAGGACGATCGGCAGGTGATTCGCGAGGCGCGTCTGGCAAATGATCGGCAGGCGATGATCGACCGCGTGCACCGCCTGCACGGCGCCACCCGTTATTGCGGCGTTCCCCAGCTGCGGGCCGCGTGTGAGCGCAGCGAGACGCTGCTAAAACAGAACCACCCGAGCGCTGCCCAGGCGATGGATGAGCTCGACAGCGCCATCGAGCGTCTGGAGTACGAAGCCCGTGTCGTCTAGCGTAGCGTCATTCACTTGAGCCCGTTCGCCCCGAGAACGGGCCTCCCACGAAAGGAGCGGGTGCGCTCGCGATCAGTGGGAGGCGCGCCGCGCGTCCGCAGGCTGCTCGAAGTCAGCGTTCAGTCGCCCATCATTACCCCTTCCCGCCGTGGGTCGGCACCGCCGAACCAGCCGTTGTCGGTGCGCTGGATGGCCTGCAAACCGCTGGTCAGTTCCGTCTCGTTGACTTGGTGGCCGCGCGCTTTCAGCGATTCCACCGTACTGGCCGGAAAACGTCCGGCTTCGAGCACGGTCGGGCCGTTGAAGCTGCCGAAGTTCGGTAGGTCGATCGCCCGTTGCGCATCCAGGCCCCAGCCGTACATGCCCAGCAGGGTCTTGGCCGTGAAGTGGATGATTGCCGCACCACCCGGTGAGCCGACGCTGGCGAGTAACCGGTCACCGGCGGCATCGAATACCAGCGTCGGGCTCATGCTCGAGCGGGGGCGCTTGTTCGGCTCGACCCGGTTGGCCACTGGCCGGCCCTGGGCGTCGCGTGGCTCGAAGGCGAAATCGGTGAGTTCGTTGTTCAACAGATAGCCGCCGGGCAAGCCGGTACCGCCATCATTGAGCAGACGCGAGCCGAAGGCCTGTTCGATGGTGGTGGTCATTGCCAGCGCGTTGCCCTGGTTATCGACGATGCTGATGTGGCTGGTGCCGTACTCCGGTTGCGCAGGCTGGGAGGCGAACGCAACGGGCATCTCTCCGGGTTCACCCGGCTCGGCGGTACCCATGCTGCGCGGCCCGATCAGCTCGGCGCGCTGCTTGAGGTAGTCGGGCGCCAGCATGCTGTTCCATGTCCGCCCCGGTACCGGTACGAAATCGGGGTCGGCGAGGTACTTGGCGCGGTCGGCATAGGCCAGGCGCGACGCTTCGGTGTAACGGTGCAGGAATTCCGTCGACGGCACTCCCAGGTCCAGCGCGGGCAACGGCGCCAGCTGCTCGAGAATCCCGAGGATCTGCATCTGGGTGATATGGCCGGACGACGGCGGTGGAAATCCGCACACCTGATAGCGCTGCTGCCAGAGGTTGCAGAGCGGGTCGCGCTGACGCGGTTTGTAGACTTCCAGGTCGCTCAGGGTGATGGCTCCCGCGTTGTGATGTTCGTTCACCTGTCGGACCAGCGCTTGGGCGTTGGCGCCTCGGTAGAAGGCATCGCTGCCGCGCTCGGCGATATCGCGTAGCAGAGCGGCGAGGGCAGGGTTGCGCAGGCGATGGCCGACTGGCCAGGGCGAGCCGTCCGGCTGATAGTAGAAGGCAGCCGCTGGCGGATTGTCGCGAAGGGCCGGGTCGCTCTGGAGCAGACCGTGCAGCCGTGAGCTGATCTCGAAACCGTCCTCGGCGAGGCGGATGGCGGGCTGTAGCAATTCCCGCCAGGGCAACTCGCCGTATTGCTGGTGCGCCTGTTCGAGCATTTTGACGGTACCCGGGACGCCCACCGAGCGGCCGCCGACGACGGCCTGCTGGAACTCCATGGGCGTGCCGTCGGCGTTCATGAACAGATTTTCGTCCACGGCCGCCGGAGCGGTTTCGCGACCGTCCAGCGCCGTCACGTGCTCGCCATCCCAGTGCAGCAGAAAGGCGCCACCACCGAGTCCGCTGGACTGCGGCTCGACCAGGGTCAGCACCATCTGCACGGCGACTGCCGCATCCATCGCACTGCCGCCAGCCTTGAGGATCTGATAGCCCGCCTCGGTCGCCAGCGGGTTGGCGGCGGCCACGGCGAAGCGTTCGCTGGCCCAGCCGGGCTTGGCCGTGTAACCGCTGGCGCGTTCCGGCGCGGGCGGCGTTTGGCTGGAAGAATCGGGGGCGGTACAGGCGGTCAGGCTGGCGACGAGAAAGGCGAAAACCAGTGCGGCAGGGCCAAGGGGCATGAAGGGATTCCTTGTGGAATGCAGATAGAAGTGCTGCTTATAGACCTAGACCACTGACAACTGTCTGCCAAGCCCGATCGCTGCGTTTGCTTGTTCGATACCGCGCTCGTTGTGCTCCGGCGCTGATTCGTTCTGGTGTCTTCGTATCGCCGCACCTGCAGTGAAGGCCAAGCGGTCTGCCCGTGTCCGGTCGTTGCCGGTATCATGTGCGCCTTCCAAATACCGCTCGGTTCATCGACGCCATGACAATTCAGTACCCGACCATTGCCGATTGCGTCGGCAACACGCCTCTGGTTCGCCTGCAGCGTCTGCCTGGCGAAACCAGCAACACCATTCTGGTCAAACTCGAAGGCAACAATCCCGCCGGTTCGGTCAAGGATCGACCCGCGCTGTCGATGATTGCCCGGGCCGAAGCGCGCGGCGATATCAAGCCTGGCGACACCCTGATCGAAGCCACGTCCGGCAACACCGGCATCGCCCTGGCCATGGCTGCGGCGATCAAGGGCTACAAGTTCATCCTGATCATGCCGGATAACTCCAGCGCCGAGCGCAAGGCGGCGATGACCGCCTATGGCGCCGAGTTGATCCTGGTAAGCAAGGAAGAGGGCATGGAAGGTGCCCGCGACCTGGCAGTGAAGATGGCGGCCGAGGGCCGTGGCAAGGTCCTCGACCAGTTCGCCAATGGCGACAACCCCGAAGCGCACTACAGCAGCACCGGCCCCGAGCTGTGGCAGCAGACCGACGGCACCATCACCCATTTCGTCAGTTCCATGGGCACCACCGGCACCATCATGGGTGTGTCGCGCTACCTGAAAGAGCAGAACCCGGCGATTCAGATCATCGGCCTGCAGCCCATGGAAGGCGCATCGATCCCCGGAATTCGACGTTGGCCGCAGGAATACCTGCCGAAGATTTACCAGTCCGAACGTGTCGACCGTATCGTCGACATGGCCCAGGAAGAAGCCGAGCAGGTGATGCGTCGTCTGGCGCGCGAAGAGGGCATCTTCTGCGGCGTGTCGTCCGGTGGCGCGGTGGCTGCTGCGCTGCGTCTGTCGCAGGAAATCGAGAATGCGGTGATCGTCGCGATCATCTGCGACCGTGGCGACCGCTATCTGTCGACGGGTGTCTATGACCAGCCCAACTGACTCGGTAGCCCGCAATCGGGGTGAGATTCACTGATGGCCAGACGCAGCGGTGGCTTGCGCTTCCAGCCCAGCGGCGGCGAGAAGAAGCCACAGATCCCGACCGGCAAGAAGCAGCGCCTGAACATTCAGCGCCTGGCCAATGATGGTCGCGGCATCGCCTTCCACGACAGCCGCACCTGGTTCGTCGAGGGTGCGTTGCCTGGGGAAGAGGTCGAAGCGCGCGTACTGACGGCGCGCAGCCAGGTCATCGAGGCCCGCACCGAACGGGTGCTGAACGCCAGTGCCGGTCGCCGTGCGGAGCCGTGCCCGCATGCGCGGGTTTGCGGTGGTTGCAATCTGCAGCACCTGAGCGCGGCCGATCAGCTCGAACTCAAGCAGCGCAGCCTTGCCGAGCAGCTGGCTAGAGTGGCCGCGATCGAGCCGCAGGCCTGGGCGCCGCCGCTCAGTGGTCCGGAGTTCGGCTATCGCCGTCGCGCGCGGCTGGCGGTTCGCTGGGACAACAAGGCGCGGCGGCTGGACGTCGGGTTCCGTGCCAGCGCCAGCCAGGACATCGTTGCTATCCGCGAGTGCCACGTGCTGGTACAGCCCTTGCAGACGCTGTTGCCGGCCTTGCTGGCCGTGTTGCATGCACTGGACAAGCCGCAGACGATCGGTCACCTGGAACTGTTCAGCGGCACCGCCGAAGCGGTGCTGGTGCGCCACACCGCTGCGTTGGCTGCAACGGATTTGCAGCGCCTGAAGGCCTTCGCCCAGGAACAGGGCGTGCAGCTCTGGCTACAGGGCGAGGGTGGCCCGCAACCGTTGGAGCCCGCGTACACGCTGGGCTACCGACTGCCAGCATGGGATCTGCAACTGGCCTGGCGGCCCGGCGACTTCGTTCAGGTCAACGCTCCGGTGAACGAGGCGATGGTGGCGCAAGCGCTGGAATGGCTGGCACCAAAAGCGGGCGAGCGGGTGCTGGATCTGTTCTGTGGGCTGGGCAACTTCACCTTGCCCCTGGCCAGAGCGGGCGCGCAGGTGGTGGCGGTCGAAGGTGTTGCGGAGATGGTCGAGCGCGCCCGCACCAATGCGGAGCACAACGGTCTGGATGGTGCGCACTTTTATCAGGCGGACCTGTCGAAGCCGCTTATCGAGGCGCAGTGGGCCAGTGGCGGCTTCGCGGCGGTCCTGCTCGACCCCCCGCGTGACGGCGCGTTGGAAATG
>DPSI01000224.1 GCA_003527165.1 Pseudomonas sp. | reverse complement strand
CTGGCGCTGGGGGCAAATGCACACTTACACCTGGCAGACAGGCACGCCGCAACTGGCGCCTTACATGTCGGCCAGCCAGCGTACCGGCATCAATGCCATCAGCGGCTATCTCGACCGCGGCCCGTTCGCGGCGGGTGGCGATCACAGCACACTGAACGTTTCGGCCTATCGCTGGGGCGACAACTTTGATACCTGGCTGATTCCGGCCATGCGCATCATTGTCGACTTCGGGCGTGACGAACCGATGATAGGGCTCAACAGCTCCGGTCAGTCCGGCAATCCGGCCAGCCCGCACTAAGCCGACGGTATCGAGGCCTGGTTGAAAGCCGGATACATGAGCTTCCCATTCAAGCCCGAGAACCTGGACGAGGTCTATGGCTCCCAGCGGCTGTTGCTCACACCGGCACGCCAGTAGCGTCGGGAAAACCTAGCGGATATTCCCGTTTCGCTGCGCTCCCGAGGAAGCTGTTCTTTCGGGTTGGAGGAAGGGAGCCGTAGGCCGAAGTTGTTCGACCTACGCAATCTGCGGCCGATGAATTCGGCCCTACGGAAACCAAGTGCTTAGTCTGAAACGGGAACAGGCCCTAGCGTGGCATCCGTGACACCTCCAATACGGTGATGGACTCCGGATCAGGGTAGTGCCAGCGCACCTCGACGTCCCATAAACGAGTGCCGTAGCGGCGCTCCGGTTTCGGTGTCTGATAGGCCGGTCGCGGGTCCTGCGCCAGGCATTGCTCGATCAGCTCTTGCAGTGGTTCATCCAATCGTAGCGCTTCGCGATGAGCCTGTTGCAGGCTGGCTTCGGTCCAACGCACGGCGATGAGCTCCGGAGCGTCCGAGGCCAGTCCATTGCGCGCGTCTTCGATGGCATCGGCGTAGGGGACGTAAGGCTTGATGTCCAGCACTGGCGTGCCGTCCAACAGGTCGATGCCTGACAGTTGCAGGCGGCCGGACTCGATCCGCTCGAGCCGGACCACTGATTGGCCGATGCCGTTGGGCCGGTGCGTCGAACGCGTCGCAAAGACGCCGACCATGCGGTTGCCGCCCAGACGCGGCGGGCGTACTCGCAGACGTGGCTCGGCCTCCAGTGCCTGGTGGAAGAGAAATAGCAGCCAGACATGACTGACCTGCTCCAGCCCGTCCAGCGCATGGGCTTGATCGAAGGGCGGAACCAGCTCCAGCACGCCACGTGCCGCGGGCGCCAGTTGCGGCTGTCGCGGAATGGCGAACTTCTCTTTGAAGCAGGAGCGGACGAAGCCAATGGGCGAAACGGAATAGGACATGCGTGCGATTGTTCGCGAAGACGTGGGCAGCCATCTTACCTGCTGCTGCGGCGAGGTACGCTTGTGAATCACCCCATACCGATCACGACATGAGCGTAGCGAATCGGCCCGGGCGGGTGATCGCCGATCGGATTGGCGGTCTGCAGCCGCTGCCACGCAGCAGTGGCTTACTACATGCGCGCTGGCCCTCTCAGGCCGGTGACGGCTCCCGCCGATAGGCATAGGTCTCGGCGAAGCGCGAGAGCATATAGGCGCTGCAGGTGGTTTCCGGATACTTGGGCGGGTTGCCCGGCCCCTGGCAGCCGGGCAGGCAACTGATGACGGTGTCGGGATTCGGCTCGGCGAAGAACGGCATCGAGTAGCGGTCGACGCCCAGCGGACTGATCACCCGGTGCGGCGTGGACTTGTAACGATCGTTGCTCCAGCGCGCCATCATGTCGCCGATGTTGACCACGTAGGTGCCCTCGATCGGCGGCGCGTCGATCCATTCGCCGTGCACGTTCTGCACCTGCAGTCCGCCGGCCTGGTCCTGATAGAGCAGGGTGATGCAGCCATAGTCGGTGTGCGCCCCGGCGCCCTGCTGGTCGGCGCTGGAGGCGGTGCTGCGCGGCGGGTAGTGGATCATGCGGAACACGCTGATGGGTTCGACGAAGCGCTTGTCGAAGAAATCCTGCGCGACGCCCAGCGCCTCGGCCACGGCGCGTAGCAGGGTGCAGGCCAGCGCGTGCATGTCCTGGTAGTGCTGCTGCATCAGCGCTTCCCAGCCGGGCAGGTCGGGGTGCCGGTTCGGCCCGCGCAACGGCTCACCGGCCAGCACGTCGGGATGTTCGGCCGGCATGTGGAAGCCCATGTCGAAGGTTTCCTTCAGGTCGCTCGGCTGGCTCGGGTCGAGCTGCTCGGTGGCGATGGCGCCGTAGCCGCGGTGGTGCTTGCTCTTGGTGATGTCGATCTTCAGCTTCTGCTCGGAGGGCAGGGCGAAGAAGCGTTCCGCGGCGTCCTTCAGCTGGCCGATACGCTCGGCGCTGATCGGATGGTTGCGGATGTAGAAGAAACCCCAGTCGCGGCAGGCCGCGTCGATCTGCCGTGCAACCGCGCGCCGGCCGGGTTCGTCGTCGGCGTAGAGCGGAGCGATGTCGATGATAGGCAATTGAGTCATTTAAGTTATCTCGCTATCGAAGCCTGAAGCCTGAAGACCGCCGCGATTCGCCCGGTTTTACTTCAAGCTTCCGGCTTCTAGTTTCCAGCTTGGTTACCAACTACTTTGGCAACTCGGCGTCGATGCCTAGCACGTAGTAGTCCATCGAGGCCAGGTCGCCATTGCTGGCGGTTGCGCCTTCGGCGATGCGCACAGTGCCGGATTGGTCCTTGATCGGGCCGGTGAAGGGATGGAGCTCGCCGCTCTTGATGCTGGCGATGATCTGTTCTGCCTCGGTCTTCACCTCGGCCGGCACCAGATCGCTGATCGGCAGGCTGATGGTGTCTTCGGCCAAGCCGCCCCAGAAGTCCTGCGGCTGCCAGCTGCCGTCGATCACGGCTTGTGCCGACTTGGCGTAATGCGGGCCCCAATCGTTGACGATGGAGGTCAGCACCGCCTTTGGACCGAAGTGGGCCATGTCCGACGCGTAGCCGACCGAATAGACGCCGCGGCGCTCGGCGGCCTGGATTGGCGCCGGGCTGTCGGTGTGCTGGAAGACGACATCGACGCCTTGGTCGATCAGTGCGTTGGCGGCATCGGCTTCCTTGCCCGGATCGAACCAGGAATTCACCCACACCACCTTGATCTCGGTGCCCGGGTTGTACTTGTCCAGCGCCAGCTGGATCGAGTTGATGTCGCGAATGACTTCCGGAATCGGGAAGGAGGCGATGTAGCCGACCTTCTTGGTCTTGGTCATCTTCGCCGCCAGGAAGCCACCGACGTAGCGGCCTTCATACGAGCGCGACAGGTAGGTGCCGAGATTCTTGTCCTGCTTATAGCCGGTCGCATGTTCGAACGTGACCTTAGGGAACTGTTTCGCCACCTTTAGCGTCGGGTTCATATACCCGAAGGATGTGGTGAAGATCAGGTCATAGCCGCCCTTGGCCATGTTGCGGATCACGCGCTCGGCGTCGGCGCCCTCGGCCACGTTCTCGACGAAGGTGGTTTCGACCTGGTCGCCGAGTTCCTTCTCTACATATTGGCGCCCCATCTCGTGCTGGTAGGTCCAGCCGTGGTCGCCGATCGGACCAACGTAAACGAAGCCGACCTTCAATGGGTCGGCCGCAACGGCGGTAAGCACGGTGCTGAAACCAATCGCCGCGGCAAGACCGCGAAGCACGGATTTCCGGGTGTTCTTCTGCATGGGTGTTGCTCCTGGTTGCAAATCTTTTGCGTGTCCGCCGTGAGGCTGCGATTCGGTTTGCAAAAAACTGACCAACTGGACAGATAGCGGTCAGTCACCGGAGCGCGCCCGCCGTCGGGCGAGATCGAGACGTCCTGCTGATCCGGCGAGGTGCGGCGGGCGGGGTTTTTGCCACAGCGTGGTGCATCCGAACAATAGACGCTACGGGGGTTGTCATGCTGGCGACACTGAGAGAAGAGCGCTTCCTGCTCCTGGCCCTGCTGGCCGCCGGCGTCGCCTATGCGATCGAGGGCAGCCTGTTGCACGGTGGGCGCACGATCGCATTGACCGGCGTCGCGGTGCTCGTGCTGATGATCGTGCTGGCCTCGGTACGGGTCGCGCATCATGCCGAAATCCTCGCGGAAAAGGTCGGCGATCCGTACGGGACGATGATCCTCACGCTTTCCGCGGTGCTGGTCGAGGTGGTGATCCTCGGGATCATGATGACCCACCACCCGACGCCGACGCTGGTGCGCGACACCATCTACGCGGCGGTGATGCTCGACCTCAACGGCATCCTCGGGCTCGCCGCGTTGATGGGCGGCCTGCGCCACGGCGAGCAGCCCTACAACGACGACTCGGCGCGCACCTACAGCGTGATGATCCTCACTGCCATGGGCGTGTCCATGGTGGTGCCGGAATTCATCCCGCGTGAGGATTGGCGGCTTTACTCGGCGTTCACCATCGGCGCCATGCTGCTGTTGTACGGCGTGTTCCTGCGCATGCAGGTCGGCGCGCACAGCTACTTCTTCAGTTACAGCTACCCGGAGAAGCGCCGCCGCAAGGGCGAAGCGGCGCCGGAGACGTCGACCAGCCGCGGCCGCTCGATCGGCCTGCTATGCGCCGGCGTGGTGATCATCGGCGCGCTCGCCGAGGTGATGTCGCAGGCGCTGAACGTCGGCCTGGAGGGCAGCGGCGCGCCGCCGGTGCTGGCCGCGCTGCTGGTGGCGGCGATCTCGGCCAGCCCGGAGATTCTTACCGCGCTGCGGGCGGCGCTGGCCAACCGCATGCAGTCGGTGGTCAACATCGCCCTCGGCGCCTCGCTGTCGACAGTGATCCTCACCGTGCCGGTCATGGAGGCGTTGGCGCTGTATAGTGGCCAGCCGTTCCAGATGGCGATGACGCCGGTACAGACGGTGATGGTCTTCATCACCCTCATCGTCGCCGCCATCAACCTGAACGACGGCGAGACCAATGCGATCGAGGGCATGACCCACTTCGTGCTGTTCGCCACCTTCATCATGTTGTCGCTGATCGGCCTGTGACGGCCGCGGCGAACCGCGACCGGATAGGAGTCCATGGACGTACGTATCTACCTGGCCGGGCCCGGCGTGTTCCGGCCCGATGCGCTCGAACATGGCGAACGACTCAAGGCGCTCTGCGCCGAGTTCGGCTTCGTTGGCCTGTACCCGCTGGACAAGCAGGTGCCGGCGCACATCACCGCCGCCCGCGAGCAGGCCGCCTGGATCTACCGCGCCAACCTGGAGCTGCTCGACCAGGCCGACGGGGTGCTGGCCGACCTCAACTTCTTCCGTGGCGGCGAGCCGGACAGCGGCACCTGTTTCGAGGTCGGCTACGCGGTGGCGCGCGGCAAGACGGTAGTGGGGTATCTGGAGGGTGCGGGCAGCTATGCCGAGCGCCTGCAGCGCCAGCTGCCGCATCTTTGCGGACAGCCTGGCTTCGATTGCGACGGGCTGCAGCTGGAAGCCTTCGATCTGCCATTGAACCTCATGCTGGCGGTGCCGGCCCAACTGGTCACGGGCGGTCCGCGGGAGGCGTTGCGGTGCCTGGCCAACGAGTTCACAGAGCGCCGCTAAGCCAGCGGCTGCAGGCTACGCCTCGACTCGGTGGGCTAAAGCCCGTCCTACGGAACGGGCCGAGGTAAGGGCAGGTTAGGGTGGGCTTTAGCCCACCAAGAGGCGACAGGCTAACGCCGTCAGTGCCCCGCCTTCCACGGCTGTCCCAGCGACACCGGCGCGTAGAGCCGGGTGCGGCTGGCGTCGCGCGAGAGCAGCACCAGCACCACGATGGTCGCCACGTAGGGCAGCATCGCCAGCAGGTTGCCGGGGATCGACAGGCCGATGCCCTGGGCCACCAGGTGCAGGATGCTGGCCAGGCCGAACAGGTAGGCGCCGAGCAGCACCCGGCCTACCCGCCAGCTGGCGAACACCACCAGCGCCAGGGCGATCCAGCCGCGGCCGGCGGTCATGTTCTCGGCCCACATCGGGGTGTAGGCGAGTGACAGGTAGCCGCCAGCCAGCCCGGCCATGGCGCCACCGAACAGTACCGCCAGGGTACGTACGCGCAGCACCGGCAGGCCCATGGCGCTGGCGGCGTTGGGGTTCTCGCCGACCGCCTGGATGATCAGCCCGACGCGGCTCTTCAGCAGCACCCAGGCGACCAGGGCGAAGAGGGCGAACGACAGGTACACCAGCAGGTCCTGGGCGAACAGCATGCGCCCGATCAGCGGAATCTCGCTGAGCAGCGGGATGGCCACCGGCTCGAAGCCGGTCAGCGGTTTGCCGACCCAGCCGGCGCCGATGAAGGACGACAGGCCGACGCCGAAGATCGTCAATGCCAGCCCGGTGGCCACCTGGTTGGCGTTGAAACCCAGGGCCACCAAGGCGAACAGCTGCGACAGCAGCATGCCGCCAAGGCAGGCGAAGATCACCCCGAGCCACAGGTTGCCAGTGGCGAAGGCGGCGATGAAGCCGGCCACCGCACCGAACAGCATCATCCCTTCCTGGCCGAGGTTGAGTACGCCGGTCTTCTCGCAGACCATTTCGCCGAGGGCCACCAGCAGCAGCGGCGTGCCGGTGCGGATCATGGCGTAGAAGATGTTGGTGAGTAGATCGATATCCATGTTCGCCGCACCAGGCTTCAGGCTTCAGGCTTGAGGCTTGCTACGCAGGCGCTTTCGGGCTTGCCGCCTGCCGCCTGCCGCCTGGAGCGCCACGCCTTCATGCGT
>DPSI01000411.1 GCA_003527165.1 Pseudomonas sp. | reverse complement strand
CGGATGGCGTGGGACGGGGTCGAGCCATCGCCGAGGGATTATTCGGCGCCGGACTCGCTCGTAGGGCCGACTTATTCGGCCGGTGGGCGTTCGTTGTGGCGCAAGGCGGCCGAACAAGTTCGGCCCTACAAGCGGCGCGGATCTGCTTGCTTCGTGGTTGCGGCGTGCTCGGCGTGCGTATGCGTCCACCAGATCGCATCGCCGACCCCATCCGTAGAACCAGCGTGCCGGCGGTCAAAGGCCAGCTCATTGCAAACCGGCCCATGCGCTTCGGCGTCTCCGCCTTGCCTCCCTGCGGATGGCGTGGGACGGGGTCCCATCGCTGAGGGATTATCCGGCACCGGACTCGCTCGTAGGGCCGAATTTATTCGGCCGGTGGGCGTTCGTTGTTGCGCCAAGGCGGCCGAACAAGTTCGGCCCTACAAGCGTCGCGGATCTGCTGCTTCGTGGTTGCGGCGTGCTCGGCGTGCGTATGCGTCCACCGGATCGCATCGCCGACCCCGTCCGTAGAACCAGCGTGCCGGCAGTCAAAGGCCAGCCCATTGCAAACCGGCCCATGCGCTTCGGCGTCCCCGCCTTGCCGTTACCGAATGTCGCCAGCAGCCGCTCTCACCAAAAAGCTGATTGCAATCAAGTCTGTGAACGCCTTCTACCCTGTAGAAAGTAACCCTGGCTCCCGAAACATCGAGCCTTGATTCCTTCGGCCCAGCGACTTACCGCTTTGCTGGCCGTTGCAGTAAAAGTGTCAGGAGGCCTCGTGCAAGTCATCGATCGGCGAAAAGCCCTCAGTATCCCGCCCCTTTGGCGGCTCGCGTTTCGCCCATTTTTTCTCGCGGGCAGCATCTTCGCGATGCTGGCGATTCCACTCTGGGTCGCGGCGTGGACCGGCTTGTGGCCGGGTTTTCAGCCTACTGGCGGCTGGCTCGCCTGGCACCGTCACGAAATGCTGTTCGGCTTCGCCATGGCCATCGTTGCGGGCTTCCTGCTCACTGCCGGACAGACCTGGACCGGCCAGCCTGGCGTCTCCGGCAACAAGCTGGCGGCGTTGACGGGTGTCTGGTTGCTGGGGCGTCTGGGCTGGTTGCTGGGCGCGCCAATCGGGCTGCTGGTGGCGGCGGACCTGCTGTTTTTGCTCGGCGTGACCGGATTGATGGCGCGTATGCTCTGGGTGGTCAGGCAAAAGCGCAACTACCCGATCATCGCCGTCCTCGCGCTGATGACCGGTGCCGATGTGCTGGTGCTCTGCGGTGTCGCCCTGGGTGACGACGGCTTGCAGCGCCGGGGCGTGCTCGCCGGGCTGTGGTTGGTGGCGGCGCTGATGGCGATCATAGGCGGGCGGGTGATTCCCTTTTTCACCCAGCGCGGCCTCGGTCGCAGCGAAGCGGTAAAGCCCTGGGTCTGGCTGGACGTGGCGCTGTTGATTGGCACCGGCCTGATCGCCGTGCTCTATGCCGCAGGCGTCGCGCTGCAACAGAATCGGCTCATCGGCCTGCTGTTCCTGGCCATCGCCGTCGGCCACCTGCTGCGGCTGGTGCGTTGGTATGACAATGGGATCTGGCGCGTGCCGCTGCTGTGGTCGCTGCACTTGGCGATGCTCTGGCTGGTGGTCGCGGCGACCGGGCTGGCACTGTGGAATGGCGGCCTGTTGGACGGCTCCAGCCCCTCTCTGCACGCGCTCTCGGTGGGCTCGATGAGTGGCTTGATCCTGGCGATGATCGCTCGTGTCACCCTGGGCCACACCGGCCGTGCGCTGCAGTTGCCGACGGGTATCGTCGGGGCGTTTGTGCTGTTCAATCTCGGCGCGGCCTCGCGGGTCTTTCTCTCGAGCCAATGGCCGGTGACGGGCCTCTGGTTGGCGGCGATCTGCTGGGCGGCGGCCTTCGCCCTCTACGCTTGGCGTTATGCGCCGATGCTGGTGACCGCGCGGGTCGACGGACATCCTGGCTGATCGCTGCCGCAACGCCCTGATTCCAAGCATTGCTGTTTCACCACGCGAAAAACCGCTGCCTGCCCATCCAGGGACGGGCAGCTTGCGGCTCGGCGATTGCCGGCATCGGAGATGATGATGAAGAGTGAATTCAAGAACCGCCTGGCAGTGGTCACTGGCGCCAGCTCGGGTATCGGCCTGGCGCTGTGCACGGCGCTGCTGCAGCACGGCGCGCGGGTGCTGGCGATGTCGCGCAATCTTGGCGGCCTGGGGCAACTCATGGAAACCTATCCCGAGCAGCTGCACTGGATCGCTGGCGACGTGACCTCGCCGGACGCTCTGCTGGCGCTCGGACGACGCGCCGCCGAGCTCGGTCAGGTGGATTATCTGGTGCCGAACGCCGGCATTGCCGAACTGGGCGACAGTCTCGACATGGCCTGCTTCGATCGTCAGTGGGCTGTCAATGGCGCAGGCGCACTGAACACGCTGGCCGCGTTGCGCACCGGGCTGGCCAAGCCGGCGTCGGTGGTGTTTGTAGGCACCTTCCTGACGCGTGGCACCTTCCCGGGGCTGGCCGCCTATATCGCGACCAAGGCCGCACTGGTCGCCCAGGCGCGCACCCTGGCGGTGGAATTCGCGCCGCTGGATGTGCGCATCAACGTGGTCTCGCCGGGCCCGACCGCCACGGCGATCTGGGGCACCTTGGGACTGTCCGATGAGCAGCTCGAGCAGGTGGCCGAAGGCGTCACCCAGCGCCTGTTGCCGGGACACTTCCTCGAATCCACCGCTATCGCCAACGTCATCCTGTTCCAGTTGTCGCAGGGCGCCCGTGGCGTCTACGGCCAGGACTGGGTCGTCGATAACGGTTACACCATCAACTGAACCCGCGAGGCCGACGATGCTGTTCAAATGGAAGCGGGCCGCCCGATCGCTGCAGCAGGAGCGTGATCGGTTGCAGCAACACTGCGATAACCAAGCCGTGCGTATCGCGGCGCTGGAGGAGCAGTTGGCAGCTGCCAGAGCTGCCAGTATCGACGGGCAACGCCAACTGGATTACTACCGCGGCGTGGCCGGTAACCTGGTCCGCTTCAGCACCTCGGTGGCGCATCTGGGCGACTCGTTCGAATACCTCACGGCTCAGCTCGGCGAGAATCGCGCTCGCGCGGAGCAGGTCGCCGGCGCGGCGCTGACCAACCAGCAGCAGTTCGGCGAGTTGCAGCACAAGGCGGTCGACATGGAAAGCGGACTCAATCAGGCGTCGCAGAAGGTCGACACCCTTGCGGGCCACTCGCAGGAGATCAATGGCATCGTCGATCTCATCAGCGGCATCGCCAGCCAGACCAATCTGCTCGCCCTGAACGCGGCCATCGAAGCGGCGCGGGCCGGGGAGGCCGGCCGTGGATTCGCCGTGGTCGCCGGGGAAATCCGTACGCTGGCGGAAAAGACCGCGCTGGCTACCGCCGACATCGTGCACAAGATTGCCGAGGTGCAGGGCGAGATTGCCAACGTGCACGACTACATTCAGCTGCAGGGCAGCCTGGCGCAGGGGTTCAGCCGGACCACGGAACTGGCGGTTGCCGCCATGCAGCACCTCCACCAGCTGGCCGGGAACATGCGTCACGGCATCGAGCGTTCGTCGTTCCGCGCCGGCATCGAATTGGCCAACCTGGATGAGCTGTCGTTGAAGTTCGTCGTCTACAACCAGGTGCTCGGCTCGAACAGCCAGAGCGTGCCGGTTCTGCCCAGCGAGCGCGAATGTCGTTTCGGTCGCTGGTATTACGCGCAGAGCAGTCGCGATATGCACCGGCTGAATCATTTCCAACAGATCGAGCGCCCGCACACCGCCGTGCATCAACAGGGGCAGCAGGCCCTCGATGCCTTCCGCCGGCAGGCGCTGGAAGAGACGCTCGCACACCTGAGCAAGATGGAGGAGGCCAACCTCGACGTGATGCGTATTGTCGCGGCGCTGATCCGGGAACAGGAGCAAGACGTGCGGCCGGCTGCCGCTGAGGCGTCTAGCGTTCCAGATGCGGAACTGCAGGTCTAAGGCGATCTGATCGGTACGGGGGCTCTTGCCGCGGCGGCGGGCCCGTTGCGCCTTCATAACAAAAATATTGCTGCGAAAGAGCAATACTATTCATTGGCGGTGCCTCCGTGATGCACCGACAATGTGCGCGCTTTGGCTGGTATGCGTCTAATCGGTGCGCCGAGCCACTCTCATGCTGATGCGGCCCCAGCCGAGCGTACGGTCGGGCGCCGCTAACTAGCAAATCAGCCCCCGATACAAGCAGGAACCATGCAAGAACGCCTTTTCGACTGGTGCCGATCCTTTGTGCCCGCGCCGTTGACGGCGCGTCCCGCCGAATGGCTGCGCGCCGCGATTGGCATCGCGCTGACGTTGCTGTTGGTGCTACCCGCCAGCGCCTGGGTCTTTGGTGCCCCGATCACCCTGCCTCTGGCGGCGCCGGCGGCCGCGTCGGCCGTGCTGCTGTTCGCCGCCTCGTCGAGTCCTTTTGCCCAGCCATGGTCGGTGATCGCCGGCAATTCACTGGCGACTGCGATCGGCGTCGCGCTCGGGGCCAGTGGTCTGCCCGTGGCGACGGCCGCCGGCCTGGCCGGAGCGCTGGCGATTATCTGCCTGTTCGGCCTTCGCTGCCTGCATCCGCCGGGCGCGGCGCTGGCGCTGGTGGCCGTGGTGGGCAGCGCGGAGCTGCATGCCTACGGTTTTCAATTGCTCTATCCGGTGGCATTCAACTCGCTGCTGCTGGTTACGGTTGCGCTGATTTACAACAACCTCAGCGGGCACGCCTACCCGAAGCCGCGCCCGCAGAAGGGCAACCTTCATCACACGCTCGATCCGTTGCCCAGCGAGCGCATGAGCTTCAGCGAAGACGACGTCGAGCGAGCCCTGGCGGACTTCGGCGAGTACGTGGACGTCACTCGCGACGATCTTGCCCAGTTGATCAAACAGACCGAAAAACACGCGCTGCGGCGAAGCATGGGCGAAATCACCGCAGCCGACATCATGTCCCGCGACCTCTACTGGGGCACGCCGGACTGCACCATCCAGCGAGCCTGGCAGAGCCTGCGCGAGCACCGCCTGCATTCCTTGCCGGTACTGCAGCCCGACAGTCATAAGCTGGTGGGTATCGTGACCCTGGTCGACCTGCTCAAGCACTTCCGCCCGGCGCCCGCACGAATCAACTTCGGCCAGTTGAAGTTTCTTCGTGGCGTCCACCTGCGCGCGATCATGAGCACACCAGTGGTCTCGGTGACCGAGGATACCCATATGGTCGACCTGGTGTTCATGCTCTCTGATCGCGGTCTACATTGCCTGCCGGTCGTGGACGATCAGCAACGCCTGGTGGGCATGATCACCCAGACCGACCTGATCGCCGCGCTGTACCGCAACTGGCTCAAACAGTTGCCGGACTGAGGCTGCCGGAACGCTCGATCCACGCCAGCGCGCGTCCCGCCTCATAGCTCCGCGTAGTACCAGCGCGACCAGTCGTAGTCGTCCAGGGCGATCTCGCGCAGCAGCTCGATGGCCTTGGTCAGGGCCGGCGACTCGCTGGCTCGGGCATGGACCAGATAGATCGGGTAGGAAAACTCCGGCGCCTGTTCCACCCGCTTGAGAATTCCCTCGTCCAGATAGCGCTGCACGACGCGGGTGCGGAAATAGCCACGCCCGCCGCACTGCACCAGGTATTGCAGGGCCAGCGGGCCGAGGCTAAAGGAGAGCGCGGCACGAATGTGCTCGGGTAGGGCACGGTCATGCTGGCTGCGAAACGCCGGCCCCCAGTCGATGTAGAGGTAGGGTTCGGGAATGTGGCTGTGGACCACTTGAATCAGCTTTTCCTCCATCAGCTGCTCCACCTGCAGCCCCGCACGGTATTCGGGCTGGTGCACCAGGGCCGCGTCAAGTACGCCAAGGTCGAGCTTGTTCTGTAGCTCGATGTCGCTGCCGACCTCGCTGCGCAGGGCGTGGTCGGGCAGCCCCTGGCGCAGGCGTTTGACCCAGGCGAGCATCAGCGGGTTGCTCAGGCTGATCTCGGCGCCAAGCGAGAGGAGCTTGTCATAGCCCCGTGGCAGCGGCAGGTCGCGTCGCGCGGCTTCCCAGGTTTGCACCAGCTGGGTGGCGTAGGTGACGAAGCGCTCGCCATCGCTGGTCAACCTAGCGCCGGCGCGGTTGCGCACGAACAGTCGGCAGCCGAGCTGGGTTTCCAGGCTGCGAACCCGGGCGGTAACGGCCGTCTGGGTGATATGCAGGCGCTCGGCAGTGGCGATGAAGCTGCCGCTGCGGATGATCTCGAGGAAGGTGCGGGCGAGATCGATGTCCATGTGCGAGCCTCGGCGTGGAAAGGGCGAGAATTGTAGCGAAGCCGGGCCGCATCCGTGCGGGATCGGTAGGGATTGATAGCTGGGTTGCCGCGGCGAGTCCTGCCAAGAGCGGCCGAACAAGTTCGGCCCTACGGGCCAGGTTCGTTGTAGGGCCGAATTTATTCGGCCATCCAGCGTTGAGGGGTTCCGATGTTCGGGCATTCGAATGTGCATTCTGTCGAGTGCAGGGTGCCTTCGGGTGAATGCCTGCGAGGGCAGCGGGATGACGATGGCGGGCAGTGGCAGCGAATTGTCAGCCAAAAGCGGCCGAACAAGTTCGTCCCGACGGGCCAGATTCGTTGTAGGGCCGAATTTATTCGGCCATCCAGCGTTGAGGGGTTCCGATGTTCGGGCATTCGAATGTGCATTCTGTCGAGTGCAGTGTGCCTTCGGGTGAATGCCTGCGAGGGCAGCGGGATGACGGTAGCGGGCAGTGGCAGCGAATTGTCAGCCAAAAGCGGCCGAACAAGTTCGGCCCCACGGGCCAGGTTCGTTGTAGGGCCGAATTTATTCGGCCATTCAGCGTTGAGGGGTTCCGGGATGTTCGGGCATTCGAATGTGCATTCTGTCGAGTGCAGGGTGCCTTCGGGTGAATCCCTGCGAGGACGGTAGAGGGCAGTGGCAGCGAATTGTCAGCCAAAAGCGGCCGAACAAGTTCGGCCCCACGGGCCAGGTTCGTTGTAGG
>DPSI01000134.1 GCA_003527165.1 Pseudomonas sp. | reverse complement strand
GCTCTTCCGATCTTGGCGATGACGGAAAAACAGGGCGGCACCGATGTGCGCGCCAACACTACCCGAGCCCATGCCGTTGGCTCCGGCGGTCCGGGCCAGCCGTACGAACTGGTCGGCCACAAGTGGTTCTGTTCGGCACCGATGTGCGATGCCTTCCTGACCTTGGCGCAGACCGACAAGGGCCTGTCCTGCTTCCTGCTGCCGCGGCACCGACCGGATGGCAGCCGCAATCAGTTCTACATCCAGCGGCTGAAAAATAAACTGGGCAATTGGTCGAACGCTTCCAGCGAAGTCGAGTATCGCGGCGCGTTGGCCTGGATGGTCGGTGAGGAAGGTCGCGGCGTGCCGACCATCATCGAGATGGTCTCCTCGACTCGCTTTGACTGCATGATTGGCTCTAGCTCGCTGATGCGTCAGGCGCTGACCCAGGCCATGCACCATTGCGCGCATCGCAAGGTGGGTGGTCGCATCCTGGCCCAGCAGCCGTTGATGCAGAACGTGCTGGCCGACCTGGCACTGGAAAGCGAGGCCGCACTGGCGCTGACCATGCGCATGGGCCGCGCCCTTGATCATCCGTTTAACGAGCAGGAAGAAAAGTTCGCCCGGCTGGTCACGGCGATCGGCAAATACTGGATCTGCAAGCGCGCCCCGGAAATGGTCGCCGAGGCCAGCGAATGCCTGGGCGGTGCCGGCTACGTCGAGGACACCATCATGCCGCGGCTGTACCGAGAGGCGCCGGTGAATTCCATCTGGGAAGGCTCGGGCAACGTGCAGTGCCTGGACGTGCTGCGGGCGCTGTCCAAGGAGGCTGGCGTGCTTGATGTCCTGTTCGCCGAGCTGGGTGACGGTCAACGTGATGCGCGTCTGCGGGCGCACATTGGTCGGTTGCAGGCCGCCTTCACCGATACCGGCGACATCCAGTACCGTGCCCGTCAGCTCACCGAGGACATGGCCGTGGCGCTGCAGGCCAAGCTGCTACTCGAAGCGGGCAACGATGCGGTGTCGGATGCGTTCATCGCCAGTCGCCTGGAGGGTTGCGGCCGGGTGTTCGGGACCCTGCCGCGTGGCCTCGACATCAGCGCACTGTTGGCGCGCAGCGCGCCTTTTCTCGATTAGCCACCATAGCTGACCAGGCGGCGACGCCGGGGGCGCTCGCCAGAATGTTCGCCGGTGGTTGGTGGTCGATTGGCGCCCGCTGAGCACCACGGCGCTGCAGGCGTACCGCGAGCGGCGCGTCGGCTTCTGGTGGACGGCGAGATGGTGCGCGGCCCCCGACGTGCTGGCCAGCAGCCGCGAGGCCAGCCTGTTCCGGCTGAAACTGCCCGAGGCGCACCCGGAGCTGATCGATCTGTCGACCAATCTGGTCGGCGCGAGTGGCCGTGCTGATGCCCTGGATGTAGAACCCGACCGCCGTCAGCGTGGTTGCCCGGCGTCGCGAGACAATCGCCGCTGCGGTGCGCCGCCACTGGCGCCGGCATTACCCGAGCGCTGTCTGCTGAACAGCAGCTTGTCGAAGACGATTGCGCCGGGGTTGCGATTGCGCCGGGTTTGCGGTTGGGCTGTGTTGCCAGGCTTGCAGCATGGCTGTCGCGCGTCGACCGCGAGCCCAGGCGACCCAGCTGGGCCTTGTCGCCGCTGTGTCTGCGGTTCGCCTGTGAATGGCTCGAAGACGGCACCGCGGCGTGCCGGCTGGCCTGGCAGCCTGAGCAGGTGACGCAGCGCTGGCGGCTGGCGCAGAAACTGCTTGGTCGCATCAGCAACCGCCTCGGCGCATCTGTGGCTAAAGCTGGGCGAATGATCTGGATCTCGCGACGCTGTGCCACGAGGCGCGGTATCGAAGCGGCAGCGGCAGAAATTTTAGCCGGTCGACCACGGCGCGCCCAAGGCGCTGCGCCTGACCGCAGCGCGCAGCCTGGCGATATTGAAGGTGCGGCTGGAGGCAGTCGCGATGCGGGTTTCGACGTCTGACCGTTGAATGCACCGAACCAGTGCTACCGCTGTCATCGATCCGCAGGCAAGATGTTTTCAACGACTGAACAAGGAAACCCCACCATGAATCCAGCAGGCGAGACCTTTCGCATTGCCACCAGCGCTGAAGCGGCCGTGGACCACCTTGCCGAGCTGCACCAGCATGCCACCCGTTCGTTGAACCAGGCGCTCAAGCGCTACGTCACGACGCGCGAGGAACCCGACGCGGCCGAGCGTGCCCTGTTCCGCTATCCCGAGTTGCGCCTGAGCTACGAATGCCACGGCGAGGTGCCTGCCTCCACCCGCGCCTATGCCAAGGTGCAGGCGCCGGGTGTCTACAGCGTCACCGTGACCCATCCAGCCGCCTTCCGCAGCTACCTGCTCGACCAGCTACGGCCGTTGATCAACGACTTCGCGGTGAAGGTCGAGGTGGGCATAAGCGATCGCAACATTCCTTACCCCTATGTAATCGAGCAGGGCGACGAGCTGGCCGGCACCGGGGTCACCGCGGCCGAGCTGGCGCGGGTGTTTCCCAGCACCGACCTGTCCGCCGCCACCGACGACATCGCCGACGGCCTCTATGACTGGGAACATGCCGATCCCTATCCGCTGGCGCTGTTCGATGGCGCGCGGGTGGATTTCTCCTTGCGCCGGCTGGTGCATTACACCGGCAGCGACTGGCGCCATGTGCAGCCTTGGATCCTGCTGACCAACTACCACCGTTACGTCGACCAGTTCATCCGCCATGGCCTGGACATGCTGCGCGATGACACTCGCTTCGTGCGCATGGTGCTGCCAGGCAACATCATCATCGAGCGCGGCATGGAGGAGGGCGAGGCTCAGGCGATCATCGGCGGCGTGCTCTGGCACCGCTATCAGATGCCCGCCTATCACCTGCAAGCCGCCGATGGCGACGGCGTCACCCTGGTGAATATCGGTGTGGGTCCGTCGAACGCGAAGAACATCACTGACCACCTGGCCGTGCTGCGTCCGCATTGCTGGCTGATGATCGGCCACTGTGGCGGTCTGCGGCAGTCGCAGTCCATCGGTGACTACGTGCTGGCCCACGCTTACATGCGACGTGACGGGATCCTCGATCGAGTGCTGCCGCCGCACATTCCGCTGCCGGCGTTGGCCGAGGTACAGCAAGCGCTGCAAGAAGCCGCCGCACAGGTCACCGGCGACAAGGGCGAGGCGCTGAAGAAGCGCCTGCGCACCGGTACCGTGCTGACCTATGACGACCGTAACTGGGAACTGCGCTGGGCGCAGGAACGGCCGTTGATCAACCTGTCACGTGCCGTAGCCGTGGACATGGAAAGCGGCACCATCGCCGCCCAGGGCTATCGCCTGCGGGTGCCTTACGGGACCTTGCTCTGCGTCTCCGACAAGCCGTTGCACAGCGAAATCAAGCTGCCGGGTTCGGCCAACGCCTTCTACGAGCGCGCGGTGACCCAGCACCTGAAGATCGGTATCGCCGCCCTCGATCTACTGCGCAACCAGCTCAATTCACTGCATTCGCGCAAGTTGCGCAGCTTCGACGAACCGCCGTTTCGGTAAAAGCGGCCGCAGGCTTCAAGCTTCAAGCTTCAAGCTTCAAGCCAAAGCCAGAGCGGGGCGTGCAAGGGGGCGATGCACCATGCGCGTTCTGTGCAAGGCGCGCCTTGGATGAAGCAGAATGTCTGTCGGCTCAACATCAAAAGCTTTGCCCCGAGATCGGTCGCTACGGTTAGGTCTGTCTCTACGGGGCACAAGCTACGGTCGTGCGGCGGTCGGTACAGGCAGGGCGGGTTCCACCCGCCCTGCCAACTTCAAGAGCCGCCTTTTCCGCTGATCAATCCAGAGACTTGGTGCTCTCCGCGTCGCCGATGGTCGGCAGGCTGTAGGCGACGACATAGTCGCCGATCGGCGTCTCCATGAAATGGTGCCCGCCCGCCGTGATCACCAAATACTGGCGACCATCCGCCTCATAGGTCATCGGCGTGGCCTGGCCGCCGGCCGGCAGCTCCGCCTGCCAGACTACCTCGCCGGTATCGATGTCGATCGCCCGGATCAGGCTGTCAGTCGCCGCGGCGATGAAGATCAATCCGCCGGCCGTGACCACCGAGCCGCCATTGTTCGGCGTGCCGATGGTGACCGGCAGGTGCGATGGAATGCCAAACGGACCGTTGCCGCGTGCTGTTCCCAATGGCACGTCCCAGAGCACCTCGCGCGTCTCGATATCAATGGCCAGGATTCCGCCGAACGGAGGTCGGGTACAGGGCATGCCGGTAAAGCCGTTGCGCCAAGGTTTGATCGATATCGCATAGGGCGAACCTGCCTGCGGCACGCCGCCGCCCGAATCAGTCGTGCCGCCTGGTTGGCCGACCGGAACCATGCCTTGCTTGTTGGCTTCTTCGCGCGGAATCAACCGGTCATACATCGGGATGTTGTTGTCGTTGGCGATGAAGATGCCGCGCACAGGATCGAGTGAGCCGCTGCCCCAGTC
>DPSI01000324.1 GCA_003527165.1 Pseudomonas sp. | reverse complement strand
AGACCCTCAAGGCCAAGATGGCCAACGGCAGCGCATCGCCATTGCCCGGGTATTGCTGAAGGATGCACCGATTCTGGTGCTCGACGAAGCCACCTCGGCGCTGGATTCGGAAGTCGAAGCGGCGATTCAGGAGAGCCTCGACAGCTTGATGGAGGGCAAGACGGTCATTGCCATCGCGCATCGGCTGTCGACCATCGCGCGCATGGATCGCCTGGTGGTGATCGACAAAGGCCAGGTGATCGAGGCAGGCACCCATGCCGAACTGATCGAGCGCGGTGGCCTCTATGCGCGCCTGTGGCAGCACCAGACCGGTGGCTTTGTCGGCGTCGATTGACGACCAATGGGCTCTGCGGGTGGAGCCAGCGCTTTTTGGCAGCTGCCCGGCGTGGATGGAAGGGGGAGCTGCCTATGCGTCGGTATGACCAGCAGTAGGGTGGGCTGAAGCCCACCCTACGATTGATCCGGGCACCCACGATGTTGGTGAGCGCTCGAAGCGGTGTCTGAGGACGGCTCGGGGCGCCCAGGTAGCGCCCTTGATTCGTCCGGCTGCCTGCGACCCTTGCTCCTGTCCGACGCCATCGATGGGATTTATCGTCACGGTGGCGCTCTCATAGGGATGGTCGGTAATGCCGGTATCGACAAGACGGGCAGGGCTTAGGTTTGCTCCGGTGGGTGTCGCTTCGCTCGACGCCATCTATGTTCAGGGTTGATGTGCACGTCCGGGTTGCCACGGGCTTGATGGCTATTAGCGCGATCCCGTACTGCACGGCCTGAACGGGGCACATGGTCGGCCTTTCGATGAAGGGGAAGCGCGTGGACAGTCGAGGGTTTGTGTGGGCGCATTTCAAACTCAATGCCGAGCAGCGCCTGCGGGGGTTCAACTTCTTCGTGGTGCTGGCGATCTTCGCCGATGGCGGTGTGCTGGCCGCGCTGGAACGGGGCTTTTCGCCAGGGCTGCTGATCATGCTGGGCGCGTTCACGGTCTTGCTGGCCATGGTGTTCTGGCTTGTCGACGCGCGCAGTCGCCAGCTGTTGCAACTGACCATCACGGCACTCAAGGAGATCGAGGCCGAGTTTCCGGCAAGCTACCGAATCTTCGCCAACGACGCGCTGGGGCAGAACCCGGTCATCAGCTATACCTTCGCTATCCGTGCGCTGCTACTGGCGCAGATGGGGTTTGGCCTTGGCGTGGTGGTCTATGGGTTCTGCCAATGGTGACGGCGCCCCGCGGGTGGAGGCCGCGATCCTGCGCAGCCATCTCGCTGCTGCAATGACCGTTCTAAGCCGCTGATCAAAAAAAAGGGAGCAATCTATTCGCTGTCATCCATCGCCAGCCGTGCGAGATGGATGAACGCTCACGCTGGCGAACCGGTCGGTATTGGAAGACCTTTGGGAGACACCACCATGACAATATCCCGCGATCTGTTCTGGGGCGCGCTGGCGCTCGGCCTAGTGACGGGCATGCGCAGCATGCTGGCACCGACCATGACCAGCCGGGCGCTGGCCGCGCGTGATGATATCGACGAGGCAGATGAACCCGCCCGCACATTGGCTTCGCACCGAGCGCAGCTATTTCTGGTACCCATCGCAGCTGGCGAGTTGCTGGGTGACAAGATGACGTTTGCGCCAGATCGCACGATCCTGCCCTCGATGATGTTTCGTGCGCTATCAGGCGGCGTGACGGCGGCGGCGCTGGCTGGCGCGCGGAGGGAGCCGGTATGGCTGCCAGCGCTGATCGGGGCGTCCGCCGCCCTGATTGCCTCAGAGATAGGGCTCAAGCTACGCAAGCCTTATCAGGGCGATACGCTGACCAATGCCGCGTTGGGGCTGACCGAAGATTGCGTGGCGCTGGCGATCGGTTACAGCGGATTGCGGCGCGCATTGGGCGAGCGGTGATCCTCGGGAGAGGGTAGCGAAGACGCCTGGCGCCATCGAAGGCGAAGGTGGAGCGGTGTACCAAGGCTCCTTAGGCGTCGGTCGCTCCGTTTTGAGGATGACGTGATACAGCCATCTACCTACCACTTCGAGCGGGCTACAACTCCTAAGGGCGACAGAAAAGGCCGCATCGCGCGGCCCTTGGTTAACTGGAAGCCCGACACTCAGCTTTGCCGCTTGATCACGCATATCCGGTCGCTGCAGGTTCCCGCCTGGATGGGATCCATGCCTTGCGTCGCGTCGCGGGCGGCAATGCTGTCGCCGGCCAGGCCGCCACCGGTCGGGGAGGAGGTGGCGGTGGTCTCCGGGTAGCCTGTGCCGGCTCGTTTGGCTGCGGTGCCAACATCGTAGCGGCCGGTGTCGCCGGAGTTTGTCTGGGTGTCGGCAGTGTGGTCTGTGGTTGTTGCGCTGCCGACCGGGGCGTCCGCGTCGAGAGGCGTGCTTCCTGTATGACCCGCATTGCCGGTGCTATGGGCGGTCCCCACGAAATGCTTGTCGAGATGGCTGTCGCCGCCCGTCGCGCCTGCATAGGGGCTGGTGGGCCCGGCATAGCCTGACGTCGAGCCGGCGCCGGCACCGTTGTCATCAATACTGAGCGCACCGTTGTACTCCAGCGCGTCACGCGCACGGATCAATTGATCCTCGTCGTACACGTCGACTGCGATCACCAGCGAACCTCGGCGCACCGCCTCTGGATACGCCGTGGCGTGGCGGCGATGGTCCTCGTGCGGCTCGTGTCCGAACAGCGAATTGAAGAAGTTGGCAATCTTCGAGTCGTGGTGCGGGCGGTCCACCGTCTTGCCGGAGGTGGAGTAGGGCGCGTCGTAGGCGTGGATTTCCGCACTGTCGGCGCCTACGGAATGAATCTGCTCTTTCGCGATGCCCCGCGACATCAGGTCGCCCTGGGTGCGGCTGGCATCGGTCAGCGTTGCGAACGCTGCGACCAGTGTATGTTTCATGGGTCACCTCGCGTTGTGTTGAACAACTGGGTATGCCGAGCGTTGCGCTTATCAAGCGCCTTACGGCACGCCTGGGTGTGGGCAGCCATGGCAACGACTGGCCCATCGGTTGCACAAGTGCAACGCTCATAAATATTGGGTCTGGCCGTACGGCTATAGTTCAGAACGGAAGGATCAGCGGTCGGCGCGAGAAGTCGCTGCCGCCTTGGAAGGCGCTTTTAGCCAAGGGTTAGGCCGACGCGCGTCGGGGTTTGCGGGGAAAAGACGCTGACAACGGAATGACGGGAAAGGGCGCATGAGCGAACTGGGCTGAGGGGGTGTCGCCTCAGCCCATGCCAGGGTCAGTCGAGGTCCGATGCGTCGTGCCGCTCGGATGCCTGCTCCGATTCTTCGCCCCAGGTGCGATTGACCTTGCGTCCGCGGATCACGGCGGGGCGCTCGGCGATTTCGGCAGCCCAGCGCTGCACGTGCTTGTAATCCTGCACCGAGAGGAATTCCCCTGCCTGATACAGCTCGCCGCGCACCAGCACGCCGTACCAGGGCCAGATGGCCATATCGGCGATGCTGTAGTCGTCGCCGGCGATATAGCGGTTTTCGGCCAGTTGGCGATCCAGCACGTCGAGTTGACGCTTGACCTCCATCGCGTAGCGGTTGATCGGGTACTCGTACTTCTCCGGCGCGTACGCATAGAAATGCCCGAAGCCGCCGCCGAGGAAGGGCGCCGAGCCCATCTGCCAGAACAGCCAGTTGAAGGTTTCGGTGCGCGCGCGAATTTCCGTGGGCAGGAAGGCGCCGAACTTCTCCGCGAGATAGACGAGGATCGAGCCGGACTCGAATACCCGCAGCGGTTCACCCTCGACGCTGTGGTCGGCCAGCGCCGGAATCTTCGAATTCGGGTTGATCTCGACGAAGCCGCTGCCGAACTGGTCGCCGTCACCGATCTTGATCAGCCAGGCGTCGTATTCGGCACCGCTGTGGCCGAGGGCGAGCAGCTCTTCGAGCATGATGCTGACCTTGACCCCGTTGGGCGTGGCCAGTGAATACAGCTGCAGCGGATGCTTGCCCACCGGCAACGCCTTCTCTTCCCGCGCACCGGCGGTGGGGGCGTTGATACTGGCGAACTTGCCGCCTGAAGGCGCGTCGTGCGTCCAGACTTTCGGCGGTACGTAAGGGGTATCAGGCATGAACACTCTCCTCGAGTGGGACTGGGGATGTGCAGGGCATGCTACGCGCCCGCACGGCGCTGTCGAAATCGAGCCGGTTGATATTGGTCATCGATCGGTGATGGTTTGTTCTGCCTGTGTGTTACCCCGTGTGGACAAAGCAGTGGGGGGCCCGGGCGGCGCTCCGCTTCAGCCCACCAAGGGCAGCGACCAGCCACAACGGATCAGGTGTTTTACAAGGTTTACGGGTGGCGTGCGGTGGGCTAAAGCCCACCCTACGGGTTGCGGCCGGGCTCGGCATCGCTGGTTATCGCAGCCGTCCGCAGGGTGGATGAAACCCATCAAACCGAGGTGGTGGGTTGCACCCGACCTGCGATGGGCGCGGGCAAGCAGAACGGCGGCGACGGCCTCAGCTAAAACCAACCACCGGATGCGGCACGTAGGGCTTTTCGAGTTCGGCGATTTCCTCCTCGGTCAACCTCAGTTCGAGCGCGGCGGCAGCATCGTCAAGGTGATGCGGCTTCGAGGCGCCGATAATCGGAGCCGTGACTTCGGCCTTTTGCGCCACCCAGGCCAAGGCTACCTGCGCCCGCGGGACGCCCCGCGCCTGCGCAACCCGGGCCACCGCTTCGACGACGCGTCGGTCCGCATCCTCGGTTGCACCATACAGCGTGCGGCCAAAGTCATCGGTCTCGCTGCGCGCGCTGGCGGTGTCCCAGTCGCGGGTCAGGCGGCCACGGGCGAGCGGGCTCCATGGAATGACCCCTATGCCCTCAGCGGCGCACAGCGGCAGCATCTCGCGCTCTTCCTCACGGTTGAGCAGGTTGACGTGGTTCTGCATGCTGACGAAGCGGGTCCAGCCGTGGCGGTCTGCGGTGTACAGCGCCTTGGCGAACTGCCAGGCGTACATCGATGAGGCGCCGATATATCGGGCCTTGCCGGCCTTGACTACATCGTGCAGCGCCTCGAGCGTTTCCTCGATAGGCGTGGCGTAGTCCCAGCGGTGGATCTGGTACAGGTCGACATAGTCGGTGCCCAGGCGCTGCAGGCTTTCATCGATGGCGTTGAAAATCGCTTTGCGCGACAGGCCGCCGATGTTGGGCGTGTCCCGTAGCGGCATGTAGACCTTGGTTGCCAGCACCACTTCGTCGCGACGGGCGAAGTCCTTCAGCGCGCGGCCGACGATCTCTTCGCTGGTCCCGTCGGAATAGGCATTGGCCGTGTCGAAGAAATTGATGCCGAGCTCCAGCGCCTTCTGAATGAACGGACGGCTCTGCGCTTCGTCCAGGGTCCAGGGATGTTTGCCGCGATCGGGGACGCCATAGGTCATGCAACCCAGGCACAGCCGTGAAACCTTCAGCCCGGTTCGTCCAAGATTGATGTAATCCATGCAGCCTCCTCAGTTCAGAACCGCCGGATCGGGCCCGATGCGCTGGCCGCGGTCCAGGGTGGCGATCTTGGAAAGGTCATCGGCGTCGAGCGAGAAATCAAACAGATCGAAGTTCTCGCGCAGCCGTTCGGCGTGTACCGACTTCGGGAAAATCACGAAGCCTTTGTCCAGGTGCCAGCGCAGCACGACCTGCGCCGCGGTCTTGCCATGCTTGTCCGCCAGCGCCTTGATGACCGGATCGGCAAGCATTTCGCCGCCACGGGCCAGGGGGCTCCAGGCCTCGGTGACAATGCCCTTGGAGGCGTGGTACTCGCACAGTTCCTGCTGTTGCAGGTAGGGGTGCAGCTCGATCTGGTTCACCACCGGGACCTCGCCGGTTTCGCTGATCAGCAGCTCGATGTCCTGCACGCGGAAGTTCGACACGCCGATCGAAGTCACGCGGCCCTCGTCGCGCAAGCGCTGGAAGGCCTTCCAGGTGGCGAGAAATTCGCCCCGCTGTGGGCAGGGCCAATGGATGAGGTACAGGTCGAGCTTGTCGAGCTTCAGTTTCGCCATGCTCTCGTCGAAGGCCCGCAGCGTGCTGTCGTAACCCTGCTGCTCATTCCACAGTTTGGTCGTGATAAACAGCTGCTCACGGGGCAGTCCGACGCTGGCGATGGCTTCACCCACGCCCTGCTCGTTCTTGTAGATGGCGGCGGTATCGATGTGTCGATAGCCGATGTCGAAGGCATCCAGCACGGCCTGTCGAGTCTGCTCGGGTGGAATCTGGAACACGCCGAGGCCGAGCTGAGGGATCTGATGACCATTTTTGAAGGCATGGTGGGAATCGTCATTAAGGGTCCTCTTGGGTGGCGATGTTGCGGCGGATCCCGTCCGCCTGTCGTCCTCATCCGAATATGAGGGCGAGGCTTCGATCGAGGCCGCACGACAAAAGGCGTGTCGGCCAGGCGCGAGTGGTCCGCCTGCTGAACGGGTGCCGGGGCCGTACGGACGTGGATTCGAAAATGAATCTATCCCTTTTCCCTTCCCTGCTCCGTGCTTCTTCCCCGTGCAGGCGCTGAATTCGACCGACGACCGTCTGACGGTGTGCGACGGCATCAAACGATTCCCCTTCGGCGGACTCCATTTTAGTCCGGGGTGGAGCGATTGGCTCGCCGATACCCGTTTCGCACGCGGATTACTCAGCGTGTGCGCTTACCAGGAGACCCAAACATGCAGAACGGTACAGCCCTCATCGTCGGTGTTACCGGCATTTCCGGCTACAACTTGGCCAACGTATTGGTCGCCAGTGGCTGGACGGTTTATGGCCTGGCGCGGCATCCGCAGTCGCAGGAAGGGGTGATACCGGTGGCTGTGGACCTTCTCGATGCCGGCGCCACGCAGCGTGCCCTGCGCGATCTGCCTATCAGCCACGTGTTTTTCTGCACCTGGACGCGCCGCAACACGGAGCAGGAGAACGTCGAAGCCAACGGCTCGATGATGCGCAACCTCTGCGACGCCCTGTCTGGTGCGCCCTTGCAGCATATGTGTCTGGTTACCGGCACCAAGCATTACCTGGGCTCGTTCGAGAACTACGGCAGCGGCAAGGCCGAGACGCCCTTTCGCGAGAGCGAGCCACGCCAACCCGGCGAGAACTTCTACTACACGCTGGAAGATATCCTGTTCGCCGCCGCCGAGGCGCATGGCTTCAGCTGGAGCGTCCACCGTTCGCACTCGATGATCGGCCGCGCCAAAGGCAGCAATGCCATGAACATGGGCGTGACCCTTGCCGTGTACGCGTCGATCTGCAAGGAAACCGGCCAGCCCTTCGTGTTCCCAGGGTCAAGAACGCAATGGGATGGCCTGACCGACGTCACCGACGCTGCGCTGCTCGGGCGGCAGATGGAATGGGCAGCGCTGTCGCCGGCTGCTCGTAACCAGGCGTTCAACACGGTCAACGGCGATGTGTTCCGCTGGCGTTGGATGTGGGGTGAGATCGCCGCGTTCTTCGGCCTGGAGCCTGCGCCTTGCCCCGAGCAACCGCAGCGGCTGGAGCCCCGTCTCAAGGACCCTGCGCCCGCGGTGTGGGCGAAAATGGCTGAGAAGCACGGGCTGGCCGAGGCGGACGTGAACAAACTGGCGTCGTGGTGGCACACCGATGCGGACCTTGGCCGCGATCAGGAGGCGCTCAATGACATGACCAAGAGCCGCGAGCTTGGCTTTCTCGGCTACAAGGACAGCCGCGCCAGCTTTCTTGAACTCTTCACCTACCTCCGGGCGCAGCGGCTGATTCCTTGAGGTGGTGCTTATTGAGCCGTAGGGGTGGACAACACGCGAAGCGCTTATCGACCAGCATCCGCCGCAGCGGCTGCGAAGCCGGGACATCACTTGCGCATCGAAGCCGAAACTGGCGACGAGAGCGTATAGCCGGCCTTGTGAACCTTTGTTGGAAAGCTGCATTGGTGGACAAGGCTGAGCCGTGCCCATCCTTCCCATCACTTCGCCTTCAGGCGCCGCGTGCCTGGATTTGTAGGGCCCGAATGTATTCGGCCAAGGCTGCGCTGCATCGCATGATGCAGACGAAAGCGAATAAAAGCCGCTGCGCTGATACCAGGCACAGCGGCTTTGTCCATCGAGGTTGGCAAGCGTCAGCTACGAGCTCCGCGAACCCCTTCGCTCAGCTCCCGACACAACCCCAGCACGCCCTTAACCGCTTGCTGGCCGCTTTCGGCGTTGGCGATCTGGTCGATCAGCGCCGATCCCACCACCACACCGTCAGCCAGGCGGGCGATGGCGGCGGCCTGTTCCGGGGTGCGGATGCCGAAGCCGATGGCGACGGGTAGCTCCGTGTGGCGCTTGAGGCGGGCGACCGCTTCTTCGACGTGTTCCAGTGTTGCCGAACCCGCACCGGTCACGCCGGCCACCGAGACGTAGTAGACGAAGCCCGAGCTGCCGTTGAGTACGGTGGGCAGGCGCTTGTCGTCGGTGGTCGGGGTCGTCAGGCGGATGAAGTCGATGCCCGCGGCCTGGGCCGGGTCGCAGAGGTCTTCGTTATGTTCGGGCGGCAGGTCGACGACGATCAGGCCGTCGACGCCGGCTTCCGCCGCCTCTTTGATGAAGCGCTCGACGCCCATCTTGTGGATGGGGTTGAAGTAGCCCATCAGCACGATCGGGGTGGTGGTGTTGTCCTGGCGGAATTCGCGAACCATCTGCAGCGTCTTGGCCAGAT
>DPSI01000323.1 GCA_003527165.1 Pseudomonas sp. | reverse complement strand
ATCCAGAAGAAGTGGTGGCCGGTACCGATGATGCCGGTGATCAGGGCCATGGCCATGATCACGTAGAGCCACTTCTCGATCACTTCGCGGTCGACACCGGTGATCTTGATCAGGACGAAGGCCAGCATCGAACCCATGATCAGTTCCCACACGCCTTCCACCCACAGGTGCACCACGAACCACCAGTAGTACTTGTCGCGCGCCAGGTTTTCCGGGTTGTAGAAGGAGAACAGGAAGAACACCGCGAGGCCGATCAGCCCGGTCATCATGACCATGCTGATCGCGGTCTTACGGCCTTTGAGCAGGGTCATGCCGATGTTGTAGAGGAAGCCCAGGGCGACCACCACAATGCCGATCTTGGTGATCGTCGGCTGTTCGAGGAATTCCCGCCCCATGGTCGGCAGCAGGTCGTTGCCAGTCATCGCGGCCAGCCCCGCGTATGGCACGAACAGGTAGCCGAGGATGGTCAGCACGCCGGCGGCGGCGAACACCCAGAACAGAAGGATGGCCAATTTCGGGCTGTGCAGTTCGCGGTCCGCTTCCTCGGGGATGAGGTAGTAAGCCGCCCCCATGAAGCCGAACAGCAACCAGACGATCAGCAGGTTGGTATGAACCATCCGTGCCACGTTGAATGGCAACAGCGGGAACAGGAAGTCACCGACGACATACTGCAGGCCCATGATCAGGCCGAACAGGATCTGCCCGACAAACAGCATCAGCGCAAACACGAAGTAGGGTTTGGCGACGGCCTGCGATTGGAATTTGAGATGCGGATTCATGATGCTCATCTCTCAGCCCTCCTTGTTTGGCGGCCAGTTGTTGGTGTCGATCTTCGAGGTCCACTTGAGGAATTCCGCCAGATCGTCGACTTGCTGCTCGCTCAGGTTGAATTGCGGCATCGCCCTGCGCCCCGGCGCACCGAGTGGTTGCGCCTTCATCCACGCCTGCAGGAAGGGCTTGAACGCCGCATCCTCACCGCGACGAACGAAGACGTTACCCAGCTCCGGCGCGAAGTAGGCGCCTTCACCGAGCAGGCTGTGGCAGCCGATGCAGTTGTTGTTTTCCCAGACCGCCTTGCCGCGCACCACCGATTCGGTCAGTGCCGATTCATTGGATCGCTCTGGAAAAGTCTGCTCTGTGTGATAAGTCAGGCCCAGGAATACCAGGAAGAAAAAAACGCTTCCTCCGAAGTAAATGTTCCTGGCCATCCCCTTGGTAAAGGTATCGGACATGGTCGCCTCCTCATGGCGTTGGCGTGGCCAGTTTAAGAAGGCAGCTATCGAAACCTGCTTGATAGCAATCAAGAAAAACCTGAACGCGATACTGGGTCTTTCCCGGCCCAGCTTGATAGGCCGGACCGCAAGCGATTTGGGTGGCGGGGAGTGGCGCCGGGTTGTCTGCCAAAGAGCGGCCGAACAAGTTCGGCCCTACGGGTCAGCTTTTTTTGTAGGGCCGAATTTATTCGGCCATTCAGCGGTTAAAGAGGTGCCGGACGCTCGGGCATGCGAATGTGCATCCTGCCGGCGCAGGCGGGTGGGGCTGGATCGTCGTTACTGGGCTGTTGGGGCTGGCATCTCGCTATCTAGCGATTTCACCCGCCCTAGGGTTCTGCGAGGTGGCGGAAATGGGGTCGGATTGTCTGCCGAAGAGCGGCCGAACAAGTTCGGCCCTACGGGTCAGCTCTTTATGTAGGGCCGAATTTATTCGGCCATTCAGAGGGATCTTGCGTGACCGCTACACAGCCATTGCCAGCAGGATGCCGGCGGCCATGGTCAATGGCCAGCCGAGCAGCAGCAGGCGCCACATCGGCGGTGCATGGCGCAGCTCCATGAAGCCATCGGAGATCAACCAGGCCTTGGCCAACGCAACCGCCAGCACCCCGGCGGCGAGCAGCAAGGTCGAGCCGGCGCTGCCCAGCACCACGGTGAGGGTGGTCAGCGCGGCCAGCCCGAGCCAGCAGAGGATCAGCACGTTCGAAGCGGACATCCGGACCTCGTCAGTTGATTACGTAGACCAGCGGGAACAGCAGTACCCAGACCATATCCACCATGTGCCAGTAGAGCACCCCGGACTCGAGCCCGGCGCAGTCGCTTGGCGTGTAGAGGCCACGCCGGCAGCGCTCGGTCATCCAGCCGAGGATCACCATGCCCAGCAACACGTGGAGGAAATGAAAGCCGGTGAGGATCCAGTACAGGGTGAAGAAGGTGTTGTGCTCCAGGCCCAGGCCTACCCCGGACAGGTGGCTGTACTCGTTCAGCTTGAGCACCACGTAGACGCATGAAGTCGCCAGCGCGGCCAGCAGCAGAGCCGCCCCGCGTCGCGGCTGCGCCATGCGCACCTGTTCCACCGCCAGCGCGGCGAATAAACCGGACGTCAGCAGGCTCAGGGTCAGCGCCAGGCCCATCGAACTGTCCAGCGCCGCGCGGCTTTCCCAAAACAGCTCGGGGCTCAACAGCTGTGCCACCGCGAACGCCAGGATCAGGATGGCGAAGACGGTCAGCTCGGCGAGGATGAAGAACCACATCGCCAGGTCGCCCGGCAGGCGCCGCGCATGGGTGGTTTCAAGCGAAGTGGACATCGACCACATCCATCAGCGCCGCGACCGTTTGCGCATCGTCCGACAGCGGCTCGGCCAGACAGGCCAGGCAGGCCTCGCGTGGGTTCATGCCGGAACCGATCATCCGCGCGGTGAATATCAACAGACGGGTCGAGGCGACCTCTTCCAGATCATGCTGTTCGAGACGACGCAGCGCCTGCCCCAGCTTGACCACCTGCGCCGCCAGCTGCATGTCCACCTGGGCTTCGTTGGCGACGATACGCACCTCCTGTTCTGCCGGAGGATAGTCGAAGCGCATGGCCACGAAGCGCTGGCGGGTGCTCGGCTTCATGCCCTTGAGCAGGTTCTGGTAACCGGGGTTGTAGCTGACCACCAGCATGAAACCCGGCGGGGCCTTGAGCGCCTCGCCGGTGCGCTCGATGAACAGCTCGCGACGGTCATCAGCCAGCGGATGCAGCACCACGGCGGTGTCCTGGCGGGCTTCCACCACCTCGTCCAGGTAGCAGATTCCGCCTTCGCGTACCGCGCGGGTCAGCGGGCCATCCTGCCACCAGGTGCCCTGGGCGCCGATCAGGTGCCGGCCGACCAGGTCCGCGGCGCTGAGGTCGTCATGACAGGCCACGGTGTACAGCGGCAGGTTCAGCCGATGCGCCATGTGCTGCACGAAGCGGGTCTTGCCACAGCCGGTCGGGCCCTTGATCAGAACCGGCATGCCATGCCGCCAAGCCTGCTCGAAGAGTGCCTCTTCGTTGGCCTGCGATTGGTAGAACGGAGCACCAGTCGTGCCGACAAAATTCTCGGGCGCGTTCATTGGCAATACCTCACTGCAGCGGTTGGACAATCATCTGCCGTCAAACTAACCGCCGTACCGTGCCCCCTCAAGCTATCCGGCGGCGAAGCTTGATTACGATCAAGCTCTGGTTGAAACAGGGGGCGAGCCGGCGCGGGCGGCTGGCGACCTCCGTCAAAGTCGTCCAACGATTTTCGCTTCTTCATGCCGCTTGCGGCTCGCAATCGCCGCTGCGCTACCGCTCCCGCGACACGGCGTCACGCCACGGCCATCCCGGGTCGACTCTTGATTGCCATCAAGCGCATTCGCAAACGGCCTCTCTAGGATGCAAACCGCGCACAGCAAGCCCCGGGAACTGCCACATCGCCGTCACTAGCAGGAACCGCACGAAGCGGTCAGAGGAGAAAACAGTATGAGTAAACCACTACTGGCAGGCGTTCTCGCCGGCTTTTCACTGCTCGGTCTGGCAGTTGCCCAGGCGGCGGTGAACGCGGAAAACGCCAACGCTGCGCTAAAGGGCGAAGCGAGCACGATCGATCCGGTCAGCGCCCAGGTCGTCCACACCCCCGGCGCGCCGGATCTGAACGCCGCTGAATTCGAGAAAGCCAAAGAAATCTATTTCCAGCGCTGCGCTGGCTGCCACGGTGTGTTGCGCAAGGGTGCCACCGGCAAGCCGCTGACACCGGACATCACCCAAGAGCGCGGCCAGCAGTTCCTGGAAGCCCTGATCACCTACGGCTCGCCCGCCGGCATGCCGAACTGGGGCACCTCCAACGCGTTGACCAAGGACGAAATCACCTTGATGGCGAAGTTCATCCAGCACACCCCACCGACGCCGCCGGAGTGGGGCATGGCCGAGATGAAGGACTCCTGGCATGTGCTGGTCAAACCGGAGGATCGTCCGAAGCTGCAGATGAACAAGCTGGACCTGCCGAACCTGTTCTCCGTCACCCTGCGTGACGACGGCAAGATTGCCCTGATCGATGGCAACACCAAGGAGATCGTCAAAACCATCGACACCGGCTATGCGGTGCACATCTCGCGCATGTCCGCCTCCGGGCGCTACCTGCTAGTGATCGGCCGCGACGCCAAGATCGATATGATCGACCTGTGGGGCAA
>DPSI01000497.1 GCA_003527165.1 Pseudomonas sp. | reverse complement strand
GTGGCAGTTTCGAGTGGACAGTGGTTAACGGCCAGATCGACTACAACAGCGTATGCCAAAACTACAAACGAGGCTCACTGATCTACCGTGACTGTCGTAAGGGTGCGAAGGTTGCGTTCAAGCAAATATGCAGCCGGTACAAGCCAGCCTGCGCCGCTGCTAACAACTTCATGCCATAACGAGGCAGGAACCCAGGGTTGATCAGATCAGCGATGGCGATTACTGGGTTAATACATCGTTACCTACGACTAGAATTAATCCCTACCGCTTACGTTTTGGCTATTTCGGTGTATTTCGCAACCTAAACGGACCGACAACACTTCTATTCGCTTCGCCTGTGATGTACGGAGCTCATCCAATGCGAACAGGAGATTCCAATGTCTAAAATGACTCCTTTAGCTGCAGCGCTTTTAGTGGCAGTGAGCGGTAGCGTGTTAGCCAATGAACATATGGCTGAGGTCGAGCAGATCGGCACTAATAACAGCACAGAGCAGACTCAGAGCGGCGTCATGCAGCGATCCTTTATTTTGCAGAATGGCACTGAGAACAGAGCGCTCACTGACCAATCGGGCACCAGCAGCGAGGATGGCCAAGCGAGCATTGAGCAAGTAGGCATGCAAAATCTGGCAGAAATTTACCAAGTGAATGGAGGCAGTCCTGGCACTGCGACCGCCGAGATTTATCAGGCGGGCACCGCAAACAGCGCCACGCTTGAGCAACAGGTGTATCTGAATGATCTGTCAGTCACCGCAACAATTCATCAGGAAGGAACCGGTAACCGGCTCAACGCTAGACAAAGTTGGGTAGGAAACGAATTGAACGTCGTGTCGATTGGTCAGGAGAATCTTGTAGAGGTGATCCAACCCGGATTCAGCATACTCCAGGTTCAGCAGACCGGCACGGCGAATGAGCTGCGATTCGAGTATATGACTAGCGGTTTCGGTGAGGGTTTTGCTGCGGTCGAACAAGTCGGGACAGCCAATCAAGCGGATATTTCCCAATACTCGGGGCGTTACCCTGGCGGTGAAATTTTTCTAAATCAATATGGTATGGCCAACGTCGCCAATATCGAATCCGGTAGCTATGCCACTGTAGACTTTACACAACAAGGAACAGGAAACGAGCTTGACTCGTCAATCAGCGGGCTCACTAGCTTGACCGGTCGATCTGAGGGCGACTACAACACCGTTGTAACTTCGCAATTTGGGGACAGAAACAGCCTAGATATCACTCAGGTTGGCTCCTACAACCACGTAGAAGCCTACCAAGAGTTTCAATCCCATGAAGGGCTCATCAGCCAAACGGGTGACAGCAATCAAGCCTTTCTCAGGCAAGCGCAATCACCGGTGGGCGACCTCGCCAGCATCGCTCAAAACGGCAACGGCAACGTAGCCAACGTCCTCCAGCAGTAGAGTCCTCCGCTAGGAGTCGAAGCCATACATGTGCGCTGACTGATAATAGCAGCGCACTTTCGGCGCCCCGATTGGGCCGAAAAAGTATCGAAAACACTGCGCCGAATTGCGACGAAACGAGCAGGAGGGATCAGCCGTAAACCGCATAACGACACGCATAGAGCCGGAACGTCACACCAAGCAAAAGGGTTCGATTCCCTTCGCCCGCCCAGTTACCAGAAGCCCTGCAAACGCAGGGCTTTTTTGCGCTAGGCCTGATGATCAGGCGGTGGCGAAGCATCAGCCGCGGATGAGCGTCGCACCGTAGGGCACGTGGCGGCGTAGATCGCGGCAATTGCCGGGTGGTGGCTGTTGCCCGGGGGCTCGGTCGGGGTACCAGATTCGGCATTCTCCTGGCGGTGGTAAATGCCCTTTGGGCACCTCATAGCGATGCTCGTGGCGATCATTGGAACCGGATTCATAGCGACCATCGGTGTAGACAACGCATCCGGTCAAGGCTAGCGCGCCGAGCAAAGTGCCGATCCGGGTTATTTGGGACATATCTGGGCCTCATGCAGAGAAAGCGCAAGAATAGCCTTGTCGGCTTGCGAAAACTGCCAACAGTCGCAACCGATCTGCTGTAAACGTTTCGCTCGGCATCCGTACGAAGTACCTATAGGTAGCGCTGCACGGCCGGAACTCTCTTCAGCGTTGGGCTCGACTACGTAATAGCCAGGACCAACCGTTGATTGCCAAACAGAAAAGCCCTGCATGCGCAGGGCTTTTCGTTTCACATGCCTCCAGCTGACGCCTGGATGGCAGTCGCGGCATCAGCTCTCCGGGCAGGCCGGCAGTTGATCGCGGGTTGGGACGCCTTCGTTACGCGTGAACTGGCAGCCATAGGCGGGATCGGCGACTACGCGCGGGTTGAGAACGTCATCACCGGCAGGCTTGATGCCCTGCTGCTCCCATTGCAGCATCGCCGCCATTGCTTCAACCTGTTCCTGGTAGCTGAAGTCGCAATGGCTGGGCGCGCGGATGGCGCGTTGCACCAGCAGATCGCCGTTGCCGTTGGCTATGGCGTTGCGACGGTAGATCTGCTGATGCTTGAAGGGCACATACAGGTCGCCCAGGGTATGGATGCTGACCACGGGCACGTTGAATTGCCCGTTCACTACCGGGATCCAGCGCAGGCCGTCCGGGCGGATGCTGTTGGCTGGCGGATGGCCGATCACGCGAATGATCGAGTCATTGAACTCGCGTTCCTCTCGCGACATCGCCTTGCTCGTATCGAACTGGTAGCGCGTGGCAAGGTTGCCCGTGAGGGAGTCGGCCAGAATTCCTTGCACCGAGCCATCCCGGCCACCGGTATCGAGCACCACGCTCTGCAGGCTGGTGCGGAATCCTTCGGCGAAAATGGGACGCTCGCCGCCGCTGAGCTCACGCACGATGCCTTCGAGCTTGAGCCCCTGCGGCGAGGCCTCGGTCGGGTAGGTATTCCAGAGGGTGCCGATGATCTGCGGCAGCTTCGCCTGGAAGTCCGTCGCCGGAAACGTAGTTGGCCCCAGGCCAGCCAGGTGCTGCGCGGCCAGGGTGAAGTTCATCAGGTACTCGAACTCGTAGACATCGCCGGTCACCCCACACATAGGCACCGAGCCATCGTAAACGACGCGATTGTTGGCGGTAGCGTAGGTTTCCGCCTCCACCGCCGCTGCCGCGACGTGACCGCCCATGGAGTGGCCGGTGATGTAGGTCTTGGTCGGTTGCGCCTTGCCGGTCAGGCTGCTGAAGGCCAACGCCAGGGCATTGGTGTCTTCGATCCCGGCGCGCACATCGTAGTAATTCTTGCTGTAGCTCGAGGCCGCCCAGGCGTAGCCCTGCTGCAGCAGCCACGGACGAATAGCCGGCGGACCAACGGTCAGTTCCGGGCCCGTGCCACGGTAGCCATGA
>DPSI01000052.1 GCA_003527165.1 Pseudomonas sp. | reverse complement strand
TGTGAGCGAGGCTGGCATATGAGGGCCGCGTGCCTGAGCCTGATGCTGCTTATCGCTGCCCAGGTGCATGCCGACGAAGCAGAGCTCAAGGGGTTCATCACCAACAACACCGTCTCCCGATCCGGCCAGCAGTTCTACCGCAAGTTCTGCGAGCGCCTGAACGATACCAGCGCGCTGGACTTCAACCTTGCGGTCAAGGAACGGCCATCCGCGCGCTGGGGCATTCTGGTCTGGGTCGAACAGGACAACCAGCCGCTCTACCGCCGCTTCCTGCAACCGAACGTCAGTGACATGCAACAAACCGCCTATGACGCGGCGGATTTCGTACTGCAAGAGATAAACCGTAGGAAAGTCGAAGCATTGTTCGAAGACACCATTGACCTTGCGAAGGATGAGCTATGAACCGGCCACAACAAATAACCACCGGCATTTTCCTGGCCGGCGTATTACTCAGCTCCGCCGTTACGGCAACCGAACTGGTCTACACGCCAGTAAATCCGTCCTTTGGCGGCAGCCCGCTAAACGGTGCCTGGTTGCTGGGCAATGCCCAGGCCCAGAACGACACCAAGGACCCGGACGCGATCGATCGATCCTCGCTGACCGGCACCTCAGCGCTCGACCGCTTTAGCAGCCAGCTCGAATCGCGACTGCTTTCCGATCTGCTGAACAAGATGGACGACCCTAACGGCGGCTCGCTGCTCACCGATGATTTCATCGTCAACGTCGTCAACCTCGACGGCAACCTGACGGTGGAAATCACCGATCGGCTGACCGGCGAAATCTCGGAAATTGTCGTCAACGGCTACGGCGCCATCAACTAACTCGCAAGGAGAGCAAAGGCCATGAGAAGCCTATTCGTAGCCATCGGGATGATGGCCGTTCTGCAGGGTTGCGCCGTGCGCGAGCCCATGTCGGCAGACCAGGAAACCCCGACACTTACCCCCCGCACCTCGACTTATCAGGATCTGCTTGCGCTGCCTCGCCCCAGGGGGCCGCTGGTGGCTGCCGTATACGGCTTTCGCGACCAGACCGGGCAATACAAGCCAAGCCCGGCCAGTTCCTTCTCCACCGCCGTCACTCAGGGCGCCGCCAGCATGCTGGTCGACGCCATGCAGGCCAGCGGCTGGTTCATCGTACTGGAGCGCGAGGGCCTGCAGAACGTGCTGACCGAGCGCAAGATCATTCGCGCTTCGCAAGCCAAGCCGGACGTGGCGCCGAACATCCAGTCGGAGCTGCCGTCGCTGCTGGCCGCCAATATCATCATGGAAGGCGCCATCGTCGCCTATGAAACCAACGTACGCAGCGGCGGCCAGGGGGCGCGCTATCTGGGTATCGGCGTCTCGCAGGAATACCGGGTCGATCAGGTCACGGTCAATCTGCGCGCCATCGACGTGCGCAGCGGTCAGGTGCTGTCCAACGTAATGACGACCAAGACCATCTATTCCATCGGCCGCAGCGCCAACGTCTACAAGTTCATCGAGTTCAAGGAGCTGCTCGAGGCTGAGGCCGGCTACACCACCAACGAACCGGCGCAGCTTTGCGTGCTATCGGCGATCGAGGCGGCGGTTGCCCACCTGATCGCCCAGGGAGTCGACCGCCGGCTCTGGCAAACCGCCGAAAGCACGTCCGCGGTTGAGGCACAACTGGCGAAATACCTCGCCACGCCGACCGAGCAATAGAAACAAACGCAACGGTTTCAACCGTTCGATGGATTTGCCGAATCGCGGTTTAGGACAGGATGACCTACACCGCGTTCAACCAGGGATGACTGATGAACCACGCGCAATGGATTGCCCGTAAAGCGTCGTTACCGCTGCTCTTCGCAGCCCTAACCAGCCCGGCCCTTCAGGCCGCCGGCCTTCCGATGTCGCTCGATCTGGCACCCAGCGAAATCGCATCGAGCCAGGATCATTCGATTGCATCGGCCCGGTCAAACGCCATCGCCGCACATGGCAACCTCGCCCTCATCGCCCAGGCCGGAGACAGCCTGACCAGCGACATCACCCAAACCGGCAATGCCCTGGAAGCCTTCATCCTCCAGAGCGGCTATGCGCACGAGGCATCCATCGTGCAGCAGGGCAGCCACAACCAGGGATTGATTGTTCAATTAGGCGCCTACAACGAGGCCCGGATCGAGCAATACGGTGCGTACAACAACGCGCTGATCGAACAGACCGGCACCGGGCATCGCAGTAGCGTTACCCAGGATGGCCAGGGTCTGAGCGTGCTGGTTCGCCAGTACCACTGAAGCAGAGCACCACCAGGAAGTACCGCTGAAAACATTCCATGGAGAGACAATAATGTTCAAGATCAAACCCCTTGTAGCCGCCATCCTGACTGTCGCCACCGCCCAGGCTTTCGCCGCTGAGCACACCTCAGAACAACGCCAGAACGGCATCGACAACGTCGCCAAGGTCGCGCAAAGCTACGGCAGCTCGAACATGGCCACGCAACTGCAGAGCGGCCAGGGCAACGACGCCATGATTGAGCAGAGCAGCTCGTATTCCTCGACGGCCCTGCAGACTCAGATCGCCAATTTTCACCAGGCAGATATCAACCAGTCGGCTGCCGTGCGCAGCAGCACAGTGCAATGGCAGAACGGCAAAGCCAACGATGCCAGCGCCAACCAGACTGGCACTTGGGACAGCAGTATCGAGCAGCGTCAGCATGGTCACGCCAACAGCGCCGAAACCGATCAGGTCGGCACTTACGGTACCAGCGCCCTTACCAAGCAACAGGGCAACCACAACGTCGCCTCCAGCTACCAAGCCGTGACCCATGGCAGCGAGTCTGCGCTCTATCAGGACGGCAACTTCAACGACGCCAGCATCGGCCAGTCGTTCAGCTCCAACGACCGCGCCATGATTGATCAGCAAGGCGATGAGAACGCCGCAGAGGTTGTTCAGAACTGGAGCACCGGTTCGGTCGCTGAAGTCGAGCAGGTCGGTGACCTCAACGACGCGTACGTCAGCCAGACCGGCTCCAGCCAAGAGGCTTACACCTACTCGGGCGGGAACAACAACAACCTGAACGTGGAACAAAGCGGCAGGCTACAGAACGCCTTCGTCTACCAACTGGGCAACGAGAACGACGCCACGGTTGGTCAAAGCGGCCGCGACAACACCGCTACCACCAATCAATACGGCTCCGACAACGAGGTGAAGGTTGGTCAGGCCGGCAGCGATCAGGTCGCCACGGTAGGTCAGTACGGCGGCTACAACGTTGCCAAGGTCAATCAGCGCGGCGATGACAAGACCGCCACTGTCAATCAGTACGGCTTCGGCAACGACGCAGACGTTAAACAGAACGGCAGCCATCTGGTTGCCACGGTTGGTCAGTACGGCAGCTACAACGACGCCACCGTTGATCAGCAAGGCAAAAACAACGAGTTGAACTTCGATCAGTCCGGCGTTTTCAACACACTCAGCGCCGAGCAGGATGGTGAAGGCAACCGCATCACCGGTTCCAGCAACATCGCCGGCAACGATGTCGATATCGTCCAGGACGGTGATTTCAACGTGGCTGATACCAACCAGTTCGGCACCAACAACGAGGCGACCTTGTCCCAGTACGGCGAAAGCCATCTGGCGACAGTCATGCAGACCGGCGCCGGGCATGAGGCTTTGGTCGCTCAGAGCGGCATGGGTAACACCGCGCTGATCAGCCAGGCAGGCTTCAACAACATGGCAGTCGTTAACCAACACTGACCTCTGCGCAACACCAAACTGCCGGCCCTGCGCCGGCAGTTTTGTTTCCTCTCACTCCGAGCAGCCCTGACTGCTTCGTCACCCCAAAAGTGCAGCACCACGCCGTGACGCTCAAAGCGCTTTGCTTGCCATTGATCACCGGACCGAAGCGCACCCAGTCAAACCGCTTGGCGACTCATCCGGCACCCGTCTTTAAATGCTGCCAGTTCCACAAATTCCTGAAATGCAAAGGATTTTATGGTATCTCCGCTGCGCTTGATAAAAGGCGCAGGCGTTGCTTCGAGCATGACGTCTGCCGCTCGACAATTTATAAGCAGTCGCAATTGCATTCCAAGGAGCACACCGATGAAACACACCCTCAGCACCACCGTTCTCGCGGCGGGTATGGCCCTTGCCGTCCCGGTCATGGCCGACCCCATGCTTTGGCAGGACAACAGCCTGACCTATCTCTACGGAAAGAACTTCGCGGTCGATTCAGGCGAGGACGGACGAGAGGCCGATATTCAGCAAACCCTCACCTTCGAACATGCCAGCGGC
>DPSI01000260.1:915-12384 GCA_003527165.1 Pseudomonas sp. | reverse complement strand
CGCTGATGGACAGCCCGTGCTCGCTGCACAGTGCCAGCAGTTCGGCAGCGCTGTGAAACGGGTAGGGCAACGGCGTGCGGTCCTCGACAATACGGTCGCTGCCGGCCACCTGTCGGTCGACGACGAAGCCTCCGCCTACCGAATAATATTCGCGGCTTCGTAGCTGCAGCCCGGCGGCATCGAACGCGCGAAAGAGCATGCCGTTGGGGTGGAAGGCCAGCGGCTTGCGGATGAACTGCAGGTCGCTGCTGACATCGAAGCGAATGGTTTTCTCACCCAGCAGGCGCAGCTCGCGCGATTCACGCATCGCCGCCATGCGCTGCGGGATGCTGCTGGTCTCGACCTCCTCCGGAAGCTCGCCTTCGAGCCCGAGCAGCACCGCCTTGTCGCTGCCGTGACCCTTGCCGGTCGCGCCGAGGGAGCCGTACAGCTCGACCTTAAGATGCTCTGTTGCCTGCAGCAGGTCGTCACACTTAAGGCCGCGCATCGGTCCCACGGTGTGCGAACTGGACGGTCCGATGCCGATCTTGAACAGGTCGAAAACGCTGAGTGACATGACGTACTCCCAGGCCAGGCGGACGGCTCTGTATTCATCCTAGTCCTTCACGGTGCGCAACCCTGTAGATGCATATGATTGGCTGCGTCGTCTCGTCGCCGGCTCAGCGCGTGGCCGCCGAGCCACCCCAGGGTTTGGATTCCAGACTGTTGTGCACCGCCGTCGCCGCTTGGGCAGCCTGACCAATGGCGACGCTCATCTGCTTCAGGCCCATGGTCACGTCGCCGATTGCATAGAGCCCCCGCACCGAAGTCCGTAGATGGTCGTCAACCAGCACACCGCCGCATTCGTCGCAGCCCACGCCCAACTGCTGGGCGAGCTCGGAGCGAAAGCGCGCACCAAGGCTGGGGTAGATGATGTCGAACCGATGGGTGGCGCCGCTGCAGGTGATTAACTCGATGCCGGACTCGCAGGGGCGCAGGGCTTCGACCCGGTCACTGATCAGGCGGATGTCGTAGTGCTCGGCCAGCGCGATGGCTTGATCGCAGGCATCCTGCTCGCCATGTACCACCACGGTAACCCGGTCGCTAAAGGTGCGCAGGAACACCGCATGGCTGATGGCGTTTTCCGCTTCGCCATAGACCGCGACATTGTCGCCATCGACCTCATAGCCATCGCAGATGGCACACAGCCGCACCTTGCCTTCGGCGATGGCCTGCTCGACCTCGGGCATATCGGGCAGGGTGTCCTCGATGCCAGTGGCGAGGATAATTCTTCGGGCGACACAGGTTCGATCGCCGTAGCGCACGCTAAATCCTTCAGCATGCGGTTCGATGTGCTCGACCCGACCGTGTTCGAGCCTGGCGCCGTAGCCGCTGGCCTGCTCACGCAGCCGTGCGAGCAGTTCGTTACCGTTGATACCCGGCGGAAAGCCCGGGTAATTGTGCGAGCGCGGAATCCACGAGGCCCGGCTGGAGCCGGCGTCTATCACCAGGCAACTGCGACGGAAGCGGGCAAGATACAGGGCAGCGGTCAAGCCACCCGGACCGCCGCCGACAATCAGGCAATCGATCAGGATGGGTTGTGGTGGGCACTGGTTCATGGGCATTGGCCGACGGCTCGTGTTGCCAGTAGAAGCGGCTGGCGGCGGGAAGTTCTATCCATCCGATCAATGCAATGTGCCGTTTTGAGAGCTGGTCGGACCTTTCGGCACTTGTGTCGCGCTCGATGATCACCAAGACTTCCTTTCGGTTGGCAGGGGCTCTAGCGCCCGACTTAACGCCAGCTGCATTCCAATAAAGGCCAGCCGCCGACCACCGCAGTCGAGATGATCTGGCCAATTCAAACCGAATAATGGACCGACCGCGCCGCTGCGTGAGTCAGCCCCTTGTCGTTGTCGATTAACCACTCGAACGGTGCTCCCGAGGCGCCTTCGGGCTTTTCCCGTTGGGGGTCAGATGTATAAGTCTTGTGTTGCTGCGCTCGTCGCGGCCCTGTGTTGGTTGAATGCCCCGGCCACGGCGGCCGGAAGTGAGCCCTTCGTCATAAAGTTCGCCCACGTGGTGGCCGACGACACGCCCAAGGGCAAGGGGGCGTTGCTGTTCCAGAAACTGGTACACGAGCGCCTGGCCGGCAAGGTAAAGGTCGAGGTGTATCCGAACTCGACGCTGGTGGGTGATGCCGACGAGATGCAGGCGCTGCTGAACAATGACGTGCAAATGCTTGCGCCCTCGCTGTCCAAGTTCGGCAAGTACACGAAGAAGTTGCAGGTGTTCGATCTGCCCTTCCTGTTCGACGATCAGGCCGCTGTCCAGCGCTTCCAGAAGCGCGAGATGAGCCGCGAATTGCTGCGCTCCATGGCCGACTCCGGCATCTATGGCCTGGCGTACTGGAATAACGGCCTGAAGCAACTCTCCGCCACTCAAGCGCTGCGTATGCCCGAAGACGCTAGCGGGCTGGCGTTTCGTGTGCAGCCCTCGGCCGTACTGGAAGCGCAGTTCAACGCGGTCGGGGCCAAGCCGGTGGTGCTGCCCTTCGCAGAGGTGTTCAAGTCGCTCCAGGCTGGCGTGGTCCAGGGCGCGGAAAACCCCTGGTCGAACATCGCCAGCCAGAATATGCACAAGGTCCAGCCGTTCATCACCGAGAGCAATCACGGTGTGCTCAACTACATGCTGGTGACCAGTTCGAAGTTCTGGATGAGCATGCCTTTTGCGGTGCGCTCAGAACTCGATGACATCGTCCTCGAAGTGACCCAGGCGGTGAATCGCGAAGCCGCGGCGCTGAACCAGCGCGACCGCGACCGGATCCTTGCCAGCGGCAGCAGCAAGCTGGTCAGCCTTACCCCCGAACAACGTCAGGCCTGGCGCGAGAAGATGATGCCGGTGTGGCAGTCTTATGAAGCGGACATTGGCGCCGACGTGATCCGCGCTGCGCTGACAGTTAATCGCAAGCACTAGCAGGCAATTGAAACTACCTGCGCTGGCAAGACCGCGTTCAAACAGCCTCAGCAAGCCGCTGCTGCTAACGCGTCTTAGCGCGGCCCGAAGAGGGTGACGAAGTGAGTCATGCTCATCTACAGCATCAACTCGTACGCAAGCCCGGTCCGCTTCATCGGCTATTTTTGACTCACTACGCTCGCCTTTCGGCTGTTATTTTCGTGGTCGTTGCGCCTGGTCTTGTCTAGGTTTTTCATCGGCCCGCTAAGCCCTTCATGACATTCGCTCGTCGGCATAACAAGTCGGCGAGCTTGGCGCCCCGCGCCGCTCCAGCTCTTCCTCCAGCCATTCGGCCAGTACCTGCGCGTTGTTCTGATGCTCGTCACGAGCGGCATAGACCAGCATCAACTGGCCCTTGGCGGCGATCTCCAACAAGGGCCACCAGTGTTCCGGATGGCCCGCCAGCTCTTTGCGATAGCCGTCCCGAAAGGCTGCGAAATCCAGTTCGCCACCCTTGAAGGCTTGGCGCAGCGCGGTCGAGGGCGCCAAATTCTTCAGCCACCCATTCAGAGCCAAGGCCTCCTTGCGAAGGTTTCGCGGCCAGAGGCGATCGACCAGCACGCGGTAGCCATCGTCGGCTTCGCAGGGTTCATAGGCGCGTTTGCAGCGGATCATTCGACTGGTTCCGTACGGTTCGGTGAAGAAAGCCAAGTCGCGTGTCAGGGTTTTAAATACTCGATGCAAGGTCATTCGCACCTTTTCTACGGTGGTTAATTAAACCTTGTTTAGATTAAGTGATTGATAACAAAGGAGTAAAAAGCGGCACGTTTCGTGACTGTATATCAGGACAACCTCGTCCCTTGAAGGAGCATCTCATGAAGAATCTAGTCGCTTTGGTTGCAGGCGCAATCCTGCTGACAAGCACGCTGGTAGGCGCCGATGAAGTGGTAAAGGCTCGCCAGGATCGTGTCGTGGGAGGCGGGTTCGGCGGTCTCAGTGGCTTCATGCTGGGGGCGGCGGCCGGCGGACCCATCGGTGCACTGGTAGGCGGCGGCCTGGGCTATTTTGCCGGGCAGGGCGTACAGACGGCGGCGGGGCTCGAGCAGACGCTCTATGTGATCGAGGCCGAGGATGGCAGCCTGTCGCGGGTGCGGAGCTCGAACCACGGTTTCGTCGCCGGGCAACAGATCCAGCGTGATGGAGCCGACCTGACCGCACTGAACCGCTGAGTGCGGGCTGTTCAGTGGTGCCCGGCGGTTTGATAGATCCTAGACTGGCCGTCATTCACTACCGAAGGAGCCGTGATGAGCTATCCCCTGTTGCATGTCATCCACCTGCTGGCAGCCATCTTCTTCATCGGCACGTTATTCGTCGAGGTGGTGGTGCTCAGCCGCGTTCGCCAACAGAGCGAGCCGGAGCTGATGCAGCGGGTCGACAAGGCCGTCGGCGCTCGTCTGCGCGTGGTGCTGCATTGGGTCGTGCTGTTCGTCTACGGGGCCGGCATCGGCCTGGCCTGGCATCACCGCCAGACGTTGGCCGATCCGTTTTCCAGCAGCTTCGCGACCCTCTTGTCGCTGAAGATCCTGCTGGCGATCGGGGTGTTTTTCACCTTCGGTCTGGTCGCCATGCTATTGCGCGGCGGCCGCATGACGCCGGCGCGCTATCGGCATATTCACTGGGCCATCTTCGCCCAGATGGTCGGCATCGTTTTGCTGGCCAAGGGCATGTTTTACCTGCACTGGTAGTGCGCTTAGCAGGCCGTTGAACATCACCGGCATTCGCAATATTTGCGCTAAACAGCCTCAGCGAGCCGCTTGCGGCTAACGCGATATAGCGCGGTTCTTTAATGGCCTGTTAGTGCATCGGCGCGTCACACACGATGACTTCGGTCAATTCCGAGCGCTCTATCAGCGGGTGTGATTGGCGGCAGATTCAGCCGCTTTAGGCTCGTTTGTTTCTGCATGATCCGCGCCTATGGTGAGGGCAACCAGACCCGACAGATCACCGAGGTAATCCAATGCATTTCGCCTACAGCCCACGTGTCGAAGCGCTGCGTCAGCAGCTGTGCACCTTCGTGGACGAGTACATCGTGCCGCGTATCGGTGCCTGGCACGCGGAGGTCGCTGCCGGGCAGTATCCGGTGTCGTTCATGGACGATCTGAAGGCGTTGGCACGCTCGGAAGGCTTGTGGAATCTGTTCCTGCCGTCTCTCGGCGCTGACGAGCCGGGCATGGGCCTGAGTAATCTGGAATATGCGCCGCTCGCGGAAATCATGGGGCGTGTGCATTGGGCGTCCGAGGTGTTCAATTGCAACGCACCGGATACCGGCAACATGGAGCTGCTGCACCTGTTCGCCACGCCGGCGCAACGCGAGCGCTGGCTGAATCCTCTGCTCGAAGGTCAAATCCGCTCGGCTTTCGCCATGACCGAGCCGGACGTGCCGTCCTCCGATGCCACCAACATCCAGACGCTGATTCGCCGCGACGGTGATGACTATGTGATCAACGGCCGCAAGTGGTTCATCACCAACGCCTCGCATCCCAACTGCAAATTGCTGATCGTCATGGGCAAGACCGACCCGAATGCCGACACGCATCATCAGCAGAGCATGATTCTGGTGCCGTTCGACACGCCCGGTGTCGAACGGGTGCGCAACATTCCGGTGATGAACCACCTCGCCCCGGAGGGTCACAGCGAGCTGCTGCTGAGGAACGTGCGGGTGCCGGCTAGCAACCTGCTGGGTCGGGAAGGCGAGGGCTTCATGATGGCCCAGGCTCGCCTCGGGCCCGGTCGCATCCACCACTGCATGCGTTCGATCGGCATGGCCGAGCTGGCGCTGGAGCTGATGGTCGAGCGCTGCCAGGAGCGCAAGGCGTTCGGCAAGTACCTGCAGCAATATTCGAACATCGGTGACTGGATCGCCGAGTCGCGCATCGAGATCGAACAGGCGCGCCTGCTGGTGCTGAAAACCGCCTGGATGATCGACGAGGTCGGGGCCAAGGCGGCGCGCAAGGAGATCGCGATGATCAAGGCGCTGGTGCCGCGCATGCAGACTGCCGTGATCGATCGCGCCATGCAGGTCTACGGCGCCATGGGCCTTACTTCGGACACACCCCTGGCGGACATGTGGACCGGCGGCCGCGCGCTGCGCTTCGCCGACGGCCCGGACCAGGTACACCTGCGCAGCATCGCTCGCATGGAAGTCAAGGCTAGCGAAGCCAATCGCGGTGCGACCGCGGCGTACCTGACGCCGTCCGGGCGCCGCGGCTCGTGAGGGTGTTCGGTGGGCTGAAGCCCACCGGTGAGACATCGAGTGTCTGTCACCGGCGCCCCATGATTTAGCGCCCAAGGGCTTTCGCGCTGAGCCGTGTGCAGGCGGCTCTGGTGGACTGAAGCGGAACGCCACCCGGCCCACCTACGGGCTATGAGTTCAGCGGCCCCCGACGTTCTCGCTTCAACGGTCGGTTCTGGCTCCCTTGCAATGATGATCCGCAAAGTCGCGATTCGCACATCAGCACTCTGGCCAGAACCCGTCGTGTTGACATGGCTCAATGCAATCAGCCTTACCGGCCAAGCTTGATGTCAGTCAAGGAGAGTGCCGGAGGCGCTCCCTACCATCGGCTCACATTCGCAACATCGAGCAGGTAGGTCATGAAGTCCCTTCTCTCTTTCGCAGCTGGCACCAGGCGCGCATGGAGGCATGGCTGTGTCCTGTTGCTGGCGCTGACGCTGGTCTCGTCGTTCAGCCTGCAGGCGCGGGAGTACGAGGCCGAGCAGCAGCGCATCGAGCAGTTCTTCCCAGGTGCGAGCGTATCCGCTACCGCTGGTGACTATCAGGTCGGCACCCTCACCAAGGGCGACGAGGTACTGGGCTACGCCTTCCAGACTATCAACGTGGTCGACGTTCCGGCTTACTCCGGCAAGCCAATCAACATGCAGGTGCTGCTCGATCCGAAAGGCGTCATCCTCGATGCCTATGTGCTCGAGCACCATGAGCCGATTCTGCTGGTAGGCATCCCGGTAGAGAAGCTGCACGACTTCACGGCCAGGTACAAAGGAATCAGCGTCGACCAGCGGGTCGTCGTGGGCCATTCCAGTGACGAGAAAGCGGTAACCATCGATGCCGTGACCGGTGCCACGGTCACGGTGATGGTTGTCAACGAGATCGTAATGCGCGCCGCCCACGACGTCGCGGTATCGCTCGGGCTGGTGGAAGACAAGAGCGGTGCAGCGCAAAAGCCGGCCACCGTCCGTGAGGACTTCTACGAGCCCGCCAACTGGAGCGAGCTGACCGGCAACGGCGCGATTCGCCGCCTGCACCTGACCAAGGGCGACATCGATCAGGCGTTCAAAGGCACCGAAGCCGAAGGCATCGACGAAGCTGTACCGGAGGAGATCGACGAGACTTTCATCGATCTCTACGCCACGCACCTGAACCCGCCGACCATCGGGCGGGCCCTGCTGGGCGACAGTCATTACGCTGACCTGGTGGAGGGGCTCAAGCCGGGCGAGCATGCCGTCGCGGTAATGGCCAGCGGCGAATACTCCTTCAAGGGCTCAGGCTACGTGCGCGGCGGTATTTTCGATCGGGTGCAGCTGCGCCAGTTCGGCAACGTCATCAGCTTCCGCGACATGGACTTCCAGCGCCTCGATGACGTGTACGCCGAAGGTATGCCGGATTTCAGCGAAATGGCGGTGTTCATCGTCCGCGAACATTCCGCGTTCGATCCCGGCTCGCCCTGGAATCTGGAATTGCTGGTGCGCCGCCAGACCGGCCCGGTCAGCGGCATGTTCACCAGCTTCGAGCTGCCCTACCAGATTCCTGAGCAGTACATCGAGCGTCCGCAACCGACCGCCGAAGAGCTGGCCGCCATGGAGGAAGCCAATCGGCCCATGTGGGTGAACATCTGGTATCAGCAGAGCTTCCAGATTGGCGTAATCCTGGCCGCGCTGCTGCTGCTGACTGTCATCCTGTTCATGCAGGACAAGCTCACCCAGCATCCCAACTTCCTGAAAAAACTGCGCCATGGCTATCTGATCTTCACTGTGGTGTTCATCGGCTGGTATGCCCTGGGGCAGTTGTCGGTGGTCAACGTGCTGACGTTCGTGCATGCGCTGGTGCAGGACTTCCGCTGGGAGCTGTTCCTCACCGATCCGGTGATCTTCATCCTCTGGACTTTCACTGCTGCGAGCATTCTGCTCTGGGGTCGGGGCGTGTTCTGCGGCTGGCTGTGCCCCTTCGGCGCGTTGCAGGAACTGATCAACGAGGCCGCGCGCAAGCTCAAGATTCGCCAGTACGACGTCCCCTTCGCGGTGCATGAGCGGCTCTGGGCGATCAAGTACATCGTGCTGCTGGTGCTGTTCGGTATCTCGCTGGAGTCGATGACGATGGCCGAGCAGGCCGCCGAGGTGGAGCCGTTCAAGACCGCCATCACCCTCAAGTTCGATCGCCAATGGTGGTTCGTGGCCTACGCCGTGGTGCTGCTGATCGTGAACATCTTCACCCGCAAGGTGTACTGCCGTTACGTCTGCCCGCTGGGCGCGGGTCTGGCGATCACGGGCCGCTTCCGTCTGTTCGACTGGCTCAAGCGGCGCAAGGAGTGCGGCAACCCCTGCCAGGTTTGCGCCAACGAATGCGAAGTACAGGCGATTCATCCGGATGGGCACATCAATCACAACGAGTGCCACTACTGCCTGGATTGCCAGATGACCTACCACAACGACAACAAGTGCCCGCCGCTGATCCTGAAGAACAAGCGCGCCAAACGCGGCAAGAAAGCCCCGGCGGGCCCGACGCTGATCCCTGTCGTGCAACTGCCCCAGAGCGATACGCCTGACCGCGAACGCTCGCAACCGATCGTTTGACCTGTTTGATGTTGTCCAAAAGGAGCAACCACATGAGCGACAAAGCAACCAAGAACCCCCAAGCATTGGAGAAGGGCGGCCTGAGCCGCCGCGGCTTCCTCGGTGCCAGCGCGTTGACTGGCGCCGCCGTGGCCGCGACGGCGCTCGGCGGTGCGGTGATGAGCCGCGAAACCTGGGCTGCGGCAGTCAAGGAAGCGCAGCAGAAAATCCACGTCGCGCCGGGTGAGCTGGACGACTACTACGGCTTCTGGAGCGGTGGCCATCAGGGCGAAGTCAGGGTGGTCGGCGTGCCGTCGATGCGCGAACTGATGCGCATCCCGGTGTTCAACGTCGACTCGGCCACCGGCTGGGGGCTGACCGACGAAAGCAAGCACATCATGGGCGACAGCGCCAAGTTCCTGAACGGCGACTGCCATCACCCGCACATCTCCATGACCGACGGCAAGTACGACGGCAAGTACCTGTTCATCAATGACAAGGCCAACAGCCGTGTTGCGCGTATTCGTCTGGACATCATGAAGTGCGACAAGATGCTCACCGTGCCGAACGTCCAGGCGATCCACGGCCTACGCCTGCAGAAGGTCCCGCACACCAAGTACGTGTTCGCCAACGCCGAGTTCGTCATTCCGCATCCCAACGACGGCACCACCTTCGATCTGCAGGCCGAGAACAGCTACACCCTGTTCAACGTCATCGATGCCGAGAAGATGGAGATGGCCTTCCAGGTCATCGTCGACGGCAACCTCGACAACACCGGCGCCGACTACACCGGCAAGTACGCCGCCTCCACCTGCTACAACTCGGAGAAGGCCTACGACCTGGGCGGCATGATGCGCAACGAGCGCGACTGGGTGGTGGTCTACAACATCCCGCGCATCGAGGCGGCCATCAAGGCCGGCAAGTTCAGCACCATTGGCGACTCCAAGGTGCCGGTGGTCGACGGCCGCGCCGGCTCCGAACTAACCCGCTACATCCCGGTGCCGAAGAACCCGCACGGCTGCAACACCTCGTCCGATGGCAAGTACTTCATCGCCAACGGCAAGCTGTCGCCGACCGTATCGATGATCGAGATCGCCAAGCTGCCCGACCTGTTCGCCGGCAAGATCAAGGATCCACGCGACACCATCGCCGCGGAAGTGGAACTGGGCCTCGGCCCGCTGCACACCACCTTCGACGGTCGCGGCAACGCCTACACCACGCTGTTCATCGACAGCCAGGTGGTGAAGTGGAACATGGCCGACGCGGTACGCGCCTACAAGGGCGAGAAGGTCGAGTACATCAAGCAGAAGCTCGATGTGCACTACCAGCCGGGCCACATTCATGCCTCGCTCTGCGAAACCAGCGAAGCCGACGGCAAGTGGCTCGTGGCGCTGTGCAAGTTTTCCAAGGACCGCTTCCTGCCGACCGGCCCGCTGCACCCGGAAAACGATCAGCTGATCGATATTTCTGGCGAGGAAATGAAGCTGGTGCACGACGGCCCGACCTATGCCGAGCCGCACGACTGCATCCTGGCCCGCCGCGATCAGGTCAAGCCGAAGAAGATCTGGGACCGCAACGATCCGTTCTTCGCGCCGACTGTGGAAAGGGCGAAGAAGGATGGCGTCAACCTGGAGACCGACAACAAGGTCATCCGCGACGGCAACAAGGTGCGTGTGTACATGACCTCGATGGCGCCGACCTACGGCATGACCGAGTTCACCGTCAAGCAGGGCGATGAGGTCACCGTGACCATTACCAACATCGACCAGATCGAAGACGTGTCCCACGGGTTCGTCATGACCAACCACGGCGCGAGCATGGAAATCAGCCCGCAGCAGACCTCGTCCATCACCTTTACCGCTGATAAACCCGGCCTGCATTGGTACTACTGCAGCTGGTTCTGCCACGCGCTGCACATGGAAATGGTCGGCCGCATGATGGTCGAGCCGGCGTAACGCCTGCGATGGTTTCCACGCTCATACACAGCGTGGAACCCGCAAAGCTTCGCCCCGAGGGCGAGCCTCCCACAGCGGTTCGGGCGTCATGCAAACCAGTGGGAGGCGTCCCGCGGCGAATCAGGGATGACATGACGGGTTCCGTGCTTCAGCGCGGGACCACTGACGGGACGATAACTCCACCTGCCTGGAAGCTGAAGAGGAATAACGCAGTGCTCAGATCTCAGGCGTCACGCGGACTTCAACTGCTGGCAGCTTCGCTGCTGGCTCTATCTGGCGGTGCGGCCCTGGCGGCACCGCAATCCATTACCACGCTGCCGCTGGAGCCGCTGGGCGACCAGCACTGGCGGCTGCCCGCTGGCGAATACCGCGGCCAGTTCAGCATCGACGAGCCGATGCAGTTCTCCTGCGCGCCCGGCGCCGTGCTACAGGCACAAGGCGAGGGCAACGGCCTGCTCATCAGCGCGGCCAACGTCAGCGTTGACGGCTGCACGCTGCTCGATTGGGGCCGCGACCTTACCGCGATGAATGCCGGCATCTTCATCCAGCCGAAGGCGCACGACGTAAAGATCCGCAACAGCCATCTGCGCGGTGCCGGTTTCGGCATCTGGGTCGATGGCTCCAAAGATGTGAGCCTGATCGGCAACGAGATCGAAGGCGACTCCAGCGTTCGCTCGCAGGATCGCGGCAACGGCATCCACCTCTACGCGGTGAGCGGCGCGCGCATCATCGACAACCA
>DPSI01000260.1:0-641 GCA_003527165.1 Pseudomonas sp. | reverse complement strand
GCGCGCGACGGCATCTACATCGACACCTCGAACGGCAACCACCTCGAAGGCAACGTGCTGGAGGATCTGCGCTACGGCGTGCATTACATGTTCGCCAACGATAACCGTGTGATCGGCAACGTCACCCGTCGCACCCGCACCGGCTATGCGCTGATGCAGAGCCGCAAGCTGGAGGTGATCGGTAACCGTTCCGAGCAGGATGAGAACTACGGCATCCTGATGAACTACATCACCTACTCGACCATTCGCGACAACCAGGTCAGCGACGTGCGCAGCGGCTCCACCGGCGACAGCATGATCTCCGGCGCCGAGGGCAAGGCCCTGTTTATCTACAATTCGTTGTTCAACAGCATCGAAAACAACCGCTTCGAGCACAGCGCGCTGGGCATCCATCTCACCGCTGGCTCGGAGGACAACCGCATCGTCGGCAACGCGTTCGTCGGCAACCAGCAGCAAGTCAAGTACGTCGCCAACCGCACCCAGGAGTGGTCGATCGCCGGCCGCGGCAACTACTGGAGCGACTACCTGGGCTGGGACCGCAACGACGACGGTCTGGGCGACGTGGCTTACGAGCCCAATGACAACGTCGACCGCCTGCTCTGGCTCTATCCGCAGGTGCGGCTGCTGATGAACAGCCCGAC
>DPSI01000204.1:3371-8191 GCA_003527165.1 Pseudomonas sp. | reverse complement strand
CATCCGCCTGAACTGGACGCGCCACTGGGTCAACCCGCAAGGGCACAGCTATGGCGCGGAAACCGAGCTCTCCGCACCGCGGCAGAACGTCGGGCTCTGGTACGACGTGCCGCTGGACCCGCCGCTGACCGATAAGCTGCGCTATGCCGCGGGTTACCAGTTTGAACAGCTGGCCGACAGCGACAGCCAGAGCCGGCTTCTGACGGTCGGCCCTGAGTGGCACCGCAAGCTACCCAGCGGCTGGCAGCGGGTCTGGGCGCTGAAATGGCGACACGAACAGTACGAGCTGGGTGACGATTCGGGTGTCAGCACACTGCTGATGCCAGGCGTTGCCTACAGCTATCTGCGCAGCGACAGCCGCATCGATCCCAGCCGAGGTTATCGCCTGGAATTCGAACTGGCAGCGGCCAAGGAGGGCCTGCTGTCCGATGCGGACCTGGTCCACGCGAACACAACGGTCAAGGGCTTGATCACCCTCGCCGGACGCCATCGCTTCCTTGGCCGCGTTCAGGTCGGTGGAAACTTGACTGATGAATACACCAACGTTCCGCCGTCACTGCGCTATTTTGCGGGTGGCGATCAGAGCGTGCGCGGCTATGACTATCAGAGCCTGTCGCCGACCAACTCGGATGGCGACCGCATCGGTGGTCGCTATCAGCTGGCGGTCAGTGCCGAATATCAATATGCCCTGACCGATAAATGGCGCGTGGCGACTTTCCTCGATCAGGGCAATGCGTTCAATTCGCTGGAGCTGCCCTCGCTGAAGAGCAGCGTCGGGCTGGGTGTTCGTTGGGTATCTCCGGTCGGGCCGATCCGCGTCGACCTGGCGCATCCGCTGGACGATGACGGCGGCGTGCGGTTGCATTTCTCCATGGGGCCGGAGCTTTGAAGCGTACGGTGGGCTGGTCACTGCTGGGTCTGCTGACCTTCGTATTGCTGATTCTGCTCGCTGTAGGGGTGGTGCTGGGCACCGCCTCGGGCAGTCGTTGGGTCCTGAGCAAGGTTCCAGGGGTACAGGTCGAGCAGTTCCGCGGGCGCCTTGGTGCCGATTGGCAGGCGGAGCAGCTGACATGGGAGCAGAACGGCAGCCGCGTCGAGGTGCAATCACCACAGATGGCATGGTCACCGCTGTGCCTGCTTCGCATGACGCTTTGCATCGAGGAGCTGGCCGTCGGCGATGTCGACCTGCAGTTCCCACTGGCGGCGGACGATGACGCGCCAAGCGAGCCGTTCACCCTCCCTGATATTAAATTGCCGCTTGAATTGCGCGTCGAGCGGATAGAGATTGGCAGGCTCCGGCTGAATGGTGTCGAGCAGCTGCAACGCCTGCAGTTGCGCGCGGACTGGCGTCAGGAGGGCCTGGATATCAAAGCGCTGCAATTGCGCCGCGAAGATTTTGTCCTGGACATGACTGGCCGCTTGCAGCCGAGTGGCGACTGGCCGCTGAAACTGGCCGGCAATGCGGCGGTGCAGTCACCCGATGGGCAACCCTGGGCGCTGAAGATTGCGGTGGACGGCGAGCTGCGCGAACACCTGTTGCTGGATGTCGTGAGCCAGGGCTATCTCGATGGCAAGCTCGGCGGCCGGATACGGCCATTGGAGCCGGAGCTGCCGGCGACTCTGTCGCTGGTGGTGAAGGGCTTCAAGGCAACTGCGGAGCTGCCCGATGCGCTACGTCTGGATTCCTTGGAGCTGACCGCAAATGGCGATCTGGAGCGCGGCTACCGGCTGGTCGGTGAGGGCAGCTTGCAAGGCGAGGGTGGCGCGGTCGGTATCACCTTGAATGCACTGCTTAATACCGATCAGGCGCAGGTCGAGGCGCTCCAGCTGGAGGCGGGTGAAGAGCGGCGAATCAGCCTCAGCGGGCGAGCCGGGTGGCAGGACGGATTGAAGGGTGAGGCGGAACTGGCCTGGCGCGATTTCCCCTGGCGCCGGTTGTATCCGGATATTGACGAACCGCCCGTCGCACTGCGGACGCTGAACGCGCAGCTGCAGTATGACGATGGCAACTATCTGGGCAACTTCGATGCAGCGCTGACCGGCCCGTCCGGTGATTTCACTTTACAGAGCCCGATCAGCGGCGATCTTGAAGCGGTGCATCTGCCGCAGCTGGAACTGAGTGCCGGACAGGGTAGGGTTGATGGGAATTTGAGCGTTGGCTTCGCCGAAGGCGTCGACTGGGATACCAGATTGAATCTCAGCGAGCTCGATCCGTCCTACTGGGTCGCGGAGCTGCCTGGACAGCTCAAGGGCACGCTCAGCAGTCGCGGCGCCATGCTCAATGAGCAGTTGCAGGCTGAGGCGCGCCTGGACCTCGATGGCACGTTGCGCAGGCAGCCGCTGAAGCTGCAACTGGAGGCTAGCGGGCACGGTGCCGCCTGGGATGTCGCGAACATTGACTTGCGCCTCGGCGACAACCAGATCCGGGGCAACGGACGCTGGGCCGAAAGACTTCGGGCGAACCTCGAGCTGAATCTGCCGCGCCTGGCGCAGCTCTGGCCTGATCTTCAGGGCCAGTTGGCCGGCGACCTCAGCCTGGCCGGTACGCCGCAAGCTCCCCAGGGTGAGCTGACACTAGAGAGCCGGGGTGTCGCGTTCCAGGGCAACCGCGTGGAACGTCTGCAACTGGCGGCCAGCCTCCAGCAGGGCGAGCGCGGCCAGCTGCGGCTAAGCGCTGACGGGCTGCAGGCGGGCGATACCGATCTGGGCGAACTGCAGATAAGCGCCGAGGGCTCTCGGCAGGCGCATCAGGCTGGCCTGAACCTCCAGGGGCCGCTGCTGGATCTGCATCTGGCACTTGATGGCGGGCTGCGCGGTGAAGGCTGGCGCGGGCGGTTGCGGCAGGCCGAACTGAACGCCAAGGGACAGCAATGGGCGCTCCAGCAGCCCGCGACGCTGGAGCGGCTGGCCAACGGTCGAATCACTTTGGGCTCGCACTGTTGGGGCTCTGGTCCCGCCACGCTCTGTGCCGACGATCAGCGGCTTCTACCCGACCCGCAACTGCGTTATCGACTACGTGATTTCCCGCTGGAATCGCTGGCCGCTTATTTGCCCGGCAACCTGGCCTGGCAAGGAGAGGTCAACGCCGACCTGTCGCTCGATTTGCCGAGCGCAGGCCCCAGCGGGACCATTCGGATCGATGCGGGCCCAGGCACACTGCGCATGCGTGACGGCGAACAGTGGCTCGAGTTTCCGTATACGACCTTGGCGTTGAACAGTGAGCTGGCACGGCAGCGGGTGGACAGCCGCTTGCGTTTCGAGGGTGGCGAACTCGGTGAGCTCGATGTGCGCTTGCAGGTCGACCCGAGCACCGAGGCCAAGGCTGTCTCTGGCGATTTCCGTTTGAGCGATTTCGATCTCTCAGTGGCCAGGCCGTTCGTTGCTCAGGTCGAACGGCTGAGCGGGCAGCTGAACGGCAGTGGCGAATTGTCCGGCAGCCTGCAACAGCCGCAGGTCAACGGTGAGCTGAGGTTGAGCGACGCCGAAATCGCGGGCAGCGAGTTGCCAGTCAGTTTTGAGGCGCTTCAGCTTCGTGCGGTCATCGAGGGCGACGGCGTGCGGGTCGATGGCGACTGGCGCAGCGGCGAGCACGGGCGAGGGGAGATTGCCGGGGCCCTGGATTGGCGCGATGCCATGGATCTGGACCTGCGCGTGAGGGGCAGCCGGCTACCGGTCATCGTCGAGCCCTATGCCGAGCTGGAGATCGAACCGGATCTGCGACTGGAGCTGGCCGATGATCAGTTGGCCGTGAGCGGCAAGGTGCGCGTGCCTCGTGGCGATATCACCGTTCGCGAATTGCCACCCTCCACCGTCAGGGTTTCCGAGGACGCGGTGATCATCGGAGAGGAAGCCGTAGAAGCACAGACGCCGCTGGCCATTCGGATGGACATTGATGTCGAGGTGGGGCAGGACCGCCTGCGATTCTCAGGCTTTGGTCTCACCGCGGATCTGGCGGGATATCTGCATATTGGCGACAACCTCGACACCCGGGGCGAGCTCAATCTTAATAACGGGCGGTATCGGGCGTACGGCCAGCGCTTGTTCATCCGTCGCGCACAACTGCTGTTCACTGGCGTGCTGTCCCAGCCATTCCTGAATATCGAGGCCATACGACGGATCGAGCCGGACAACGTCATTGCCGGCCTACGCATCACCGGCAGCGCTGAGCAGCCCAGGGTCGACGTCTTCGCCGAGCCGGCGATGAGCCAGGAGCAGGCCTTGTCGTACTTGGTGCTTGGACGGCCACTTGGCACCGATTCCGGCGAAAACAACATGCTGGCGCAGGCGGCGCTGGGGCTTGGCCTGGCCGGTAGCTCATCGATTACCGGCAATGTTGCCCAGCGTCTGGGTATCCAGGATTTCCAGCTCGACACCGAAGGTCGCGGCACGGAAACCAGCGTCGTCGCCAGTGGGCGACTGACCGACCGCCTGACGCTTCGGTACGGTGTCGGCGTCTTCGAGTCGGCCAACACCGTTGCCCTGCGTTATCGGTTGACCAGACGCATCTTTCTCGAGGCCGCGAGTGGGCTGGCCAGCTCGCTCGACGTGTTCTACCGACGCAATTTCTAAGTCGGTCGAGTGCTCCGGCATCGCCTGAAAAACCGTATCGAATCCGCTGGCGGCATTGCGCCGCTAGGCAACGCTGACTGAGCTTACGTAACCGGCAATCTGGTCGCCGCCCATTTGGTGAGCTGCGAGTCGCTCAAGGCTGCGAATCGCAGGTGCAAACGGTGTCGCGCCAAGCGCGCGCGGTGGTGGTAGGATCGCTCGGTCGCTCCTTGCATGGCGGCTGACGCGAGGCTCTAGCATGAGTTTTGCAG
>DPSI01000204.1:0-3184 GCA_003527165.1 Pseudomonas sp. | reverse complement strand
TCCATGAGTTTTGCAGGTTTACCGGTAGGGCCCAGGACATGAGATCCGGGCATTACCGAGTCGCTTCGGCGGGGGGTGAAATGTGGCGTCGGAATGGCTGCATGTGTATTCCTCTCCGGCGCGGGCCGCTCGGGCAAGGATGTCTAACATAATTAATAAGGGTGCCTTGAATGGAATTCCTGCAAAACCTGGTCAATAGCATTAACGGTCTCGTCTGGGGCCCCCCGATGCTGGTGCTGATTCTCGGTACTGGTCTGTTCCTGATGGTGATGCTCAAGTTCATGCCGCTGGCGCGTATCGGCACCGGCTTCGCATTGATCTGGCGCGGGCGGGTCAAAGGCGACGAGGAAACGGGTGAAATCAGCCCGTTCCAGGCACTGATGACCTGTCTGGCCGCCACCGTCGGTACCGGTAATATTGCCGGTGTGGCTACAGCAATTTTCCTCGGTGGCCCTGGCGCGCTGTTCTGGATGTGGTGTACCGCGTTGGTCGGCATGGCCACCAAGTACTGCGAAGTCGTTCTAGCGGTGCATTATCGCGAGAAGGATGACCGTGGCGAGCATGTCGGCGGGCCGATGTATGCCATCAAGAACGGGCTGAGCAAGCGCTGGTTGTGGCTCGGGGGCGCCTTTGCGATTTTCGGCGGCTTAGCCGGATTCGGCATCGGCAACATGGTGCAGGTCAACAGCATGGCCCTCGCGCTCGAGGCCACCTTCTCCGTACCGCTGTGGATAACCGGCCTGGTCACCATGCTGTTCGTCGGACTGGTCATCTTGGGTGGCATCAAGCGGATCGGCGCTGTAGCCGCAGCGCTGGTGCCGTTCATGTGTGTTGCCTATGTCATTGCCGGCATCGTGGTGCTGGTGGTTCATGCGGCTGAGATTCCGGCAGCGTTCGATCTGATCTTCACCCACGCCTTCACACCGATCGCAGCCACGGGTGGCTTTGCCGGTGCGGCAGTCATGGCGGCCATTCGCTTCGGCGTGGCGCGCGGGATCTTTTCCAACGAGGCAGGCCTGGGTACTGCAGGTATCGCGCAGGCGGCGGGCACCACTAAAAGTTCGGTTCGCTCCGGGCTGATCGGCATGATGGGTACCTTCATCGATACGATCATCATCTGCTCGATCACCGGCCTGGCAATCATCTGTTCCGGTGTCTGGACGGGGGGTGAAAGCGGCGCGGCACTGTCCGCGGCTGCGTTCGAATCAGCCATGCCTGGTATCGGCGGGGCGCTGCTGACGATCGCCTTGGTGGTTTTCGCCTTCACCACCATTCTGGGCTGGAGCTATTTCGGCGAAAAATGCTGGGAGTTCATGGTCGGCACCAAGGCGATCTGGCCATTCCGCATCGTCTGGGTGCTGGCAGTGCCCTTCGGCGCGATTGCCCAGTTGGATTTCGCCTGGCTGCTGGCTGATACCCTAAACGGCCTGATGGCAATTCCTAACCTGATTTCGCTCATACTGCTGAGTCCGGTTGTGGTCAAGTTGACCAAGGAATACTTTGCTCGTAAACACGCGGTGTGATCAACCCAGGCCGCGACCATCGCGGCCTACGACCCAACAGGAGTCCACATGACTGAAGTAACCCTCAGAGGCAACCCGATCCAGGTCGCCGGTGTTTTCCCGCAAGCTGGCCAGAAAGCCAAGTCGTTCAGCCTGGTAGGCGGTGATCTGGCTGACGTCGAGCTGAGCAGCTTCGCCGGCAAACGCAAGGTACTGAACATCTTCCCGAGCATCGATACGCCGACCTGTGCGACCTCGGTGCGCAAGTTCAACGCCCAGGCCAACGATCTGGCCAACACTGTGGTGCTGTGTATCTCCGCCGACTTGCCATTTGCGCAGAAGCGCTTTTGCGGTGCCGAAGGACTGGAGAATGTAGTCAACCTGTCGACCATGCGTGGCCGGGAGTTTCTCGAAGATTATGGTGTGCTGATTGCCACTGGCCCGCTCGCCGGTGTAGCGGCTCGCGCGGTCGTCGTACTGGATGAACAGGACCAGGTTGTGCATAGCGAGCTGGTTGCAGAGATCGGTACCGAACCGAATTATGACGCCGCGATCGCAACTCTCAAGTAAGTGCTATCGATAGGAAGCGGTGCAACGCCGCTTCTTCTATCTGCCAAAATCTGGCGACAAAAATATAACCCGCTTTCTCTTCGGTTCTCCCGTTAATCAATTGGCTGAATCGCGCTACTGACGCTTACCTTGAGGCTATCATCCGCTCTGTAAGCGCAGCCGTGTCAGGCGATAGCGTTAGGCCAGTTTTTTTATTTTGCTACAAAATCTTTTCCTGCCGCTGCGGTCAGAGCATTCGTTGCCTATTGAATGGATTCGCTTATGTCTACCTCGCATGTCAAGAAGATCGGTGTATCCGGCACAGGAATGATCGCCCACTGCTTCATCCGGCTAATCGAGCAACATTACCAGGACCTGGAAATCTCTCGGGTAGTGACACGCCGTCCGCTGACCTCTTTCAGTGATTTTCCGCTAGCTGACCGGCTCACCAACTCCATCGACCAGATGATCGACGACGCAGATCTGATCGTCGAATGCAGCGGTGATGTCTTCCACGGCACCGAGGTCATCGAGCGTGCCTTCGAGGCAGGATTACCGGTGGTGACTGTCAACGCTGAGCTGCAGGTCACCACGGGGTCCTATCTGGCTGGTAAAGGCTTTATCACCGAGGCTGAGGGTGACCAGCCGGGCTCGCTGGCGGCACTGCATGAAGAGGCCTTGATGATGGGCTTCAAGCCGTTGGTCTATGGCAACATGAAGGGCTATCTGAACCATGATCCTTCGCTCGAAGACATGACCTACTGGGCAAAGCGTCAAGGCATCAGCGTCGATCAGACGACTTCCTTTACTGACGGCACCAAAGTGCAGATCGAGCAGGTGATCGTTGGCAACGGTTTGGGCGCAAGCATTACCAAACAGGGTCTGGAAGGCTTGGCCTCGACCAATCTGACCGAAACCGGCAACCTGCTGGGCATGATGGCCGAGCGCCTCGGCGAACCCTTCGTCGATTACGTGATTCCGTCCGGCTATCCGGCTGGGGGTGTGTTTCTGGTTTGTCGACATGACGATAACCAGCGGGCCGCTATTGAATATTTCAAGCTCGGCTCAGGGCCTTATTACACGCTGGTGCGTCCGTTCCATCTGTGTTCGCTTGAAGTTGGCAAGACCATACG
>DPSI01000205.1 GCA_003527165.1 Pseudomonas sp. | reverse complement strand
TTCGCGCAAGCACCTCGAGCGCCTGCTTGCCAAGCAATCGGAACAATCCTGACCCGGCATCACTGACACGGCTGGCCTCGGCCAGCCACTCGAACGGCTCATCGAGGCGTCCTCAGCGACCGCCTCGCTTTTCCTCGCGACCGCTCTAAAATGCCATCTCCAGGCGGTTCGCTTGCTATTTCACTGGAACGATTGCGGCCCGACGCCCTCACAAAAATATGCCCGCTCTGATTGCCGGCTCATCCCGTCAAGGGCAAGCGCAAGGCTTGCGGGCACCGTTCCTGATCTTCCAACTGGAGACTGGCTATGAAAACGAACACCACCGAAAGCCCCCAATCGAGATTTCAGTTACCCAAGCTGGCAGCCGTTGCCCTGGGAGGTCTGCTGCTGGTTGGTTGTGCCGGCAATCCCCCCAACGAACAGTTCGCCGTAACCGAGTCCGCGGTGCGTAGTGCGGTCAGCGCGGGCGGTACCGAATACGCCGCGGTTGAAATGCGCGCCGCACAGGAAAAATGGAAGCAAGCCGAACTGGCCATGCAAAAGGAAAATTACGACGAAGCACGCAAGCTGGCCGAACAAGCCGAGTGGGATGCGCGCGTCGCCGAGCGCAAGGCTCAGGCAGCCAAGGCGCAGAAGGCCGTAGAGGATGCCAACCGGGGTATTCAGGAGCTGCGCGAGGAAAGCATGCGCGGCGTCCAGTGATCACCACGTTCAATTCTCAACGCCTTCAACACAGGATGATTCGTTATGAATAAATTACTGACGTTCCCTACCGTGCTGGCCATGACCATCGGATTGGCCGCCTGTTCTTCGCAGCCCAACCAGAACCTCGAGCAAGCGCGCGGGCAATATTCACAGTTGCAGGCCGACGCCCGCTCCAGCCAGCTCGCCGCATTGGAAACCGAAGACGCCGGCAAGATGCTGGAAAGGGCCAACCAGGCCTATCTGAACGATGCGAACGAGGAAAAGGTCGATCAGCTTGCCTATTTGGCCAAGCGCCGGATCGAACTCGCCGAGCAGACCATCGCGCTGCGCACCGCCGAGCAGGAAATCGAGAAGGCATCCGCCAAGCGCGCCGAAGCCCGACTCGAATCGCGCGAGCAGCAACTCAAGCGCCAGCAGGACGAGATCCGCAAGCTGCAGCAAGACCTGCAAGCCAAGCAGACCGAGCGTGGCACCCTGGTGACCTTCGGTGATGTGTTATTCGACCTCAACAAGTCGGAACTCAAGCCGGCCGGCATGCGCGGCGTGCAGAAGCTCGCCGACTTCCTGAACGAAAACCCGGAGCGCAAGGTGGTGGTCGAGGGTTATACCGACAGCACCGGCTCGGACTCCTACAACCAGCAGCTGTCCGAGCGTCGCGCCGAATCCGTGCGGCGTGCATTGACCCGCGCGGGGGTCGATCCGCAGCGCATCCAGGCGGTCGGTTACGGTGAAGAGTATCCGGTGGCGAGCAATGACTCGACATCCGGACGGGCGATGAACCGTCGTGTGGAAGTGACGATTTCCAACGACAACCAGCGCGTCGCACCGCGGTCATCGATGGAATGATCGGCTGGCGCATCCGATAGTTTGGCAATGCCGATACCTGCGAGCCCGCCCTTCTGGCGGGCTTCAGGCTGCTAGTCACTTGCAGCGACCCACGGTAAGCGAGGGTCCGGACCTGCAAATGGGCCGCGCAATCCGCCTCGAAGCGGACCGATCAAGAAAAACGCTTGATCTAAAACCAACCCCACTCGTTCAGCAAAGCTGGCCGTCAATCCGAGCAGCTGCCGATGTGGTAATGCTGCCCATCGCTCATCCATATTTATGGTTTCTCCTGACCTGAAGCCCCGGCGTGGTGTCCGGGGCTTCGGGTTGGAGGCTTATTGCTTCTGTGGATCGTATTGCTTGTCCTTGATGAACAGCGCCGGGAGGGTGCCGCAGATGAAGTAGGCTGCGCCCATGACCAGGAAACCCAGGCCGATGGAGCCTTGGGTGGCCAGGAAGCCGATGGCAGCCGGGGCAATGGCCGCACCGACACGACCAATGTTGTAAGCGCCGCCCACGGCGGTGCCGCGGTACTTGGCCTGGAAGGACTCGGTCATGTAAGTGGCGTTCACGCCGTACGGAATCCCGTACAGGAAGCCGAAGACCACCAGCATCCACAGGATGTGCTCGGGGCTGTGGAACAGCACGATGATGGGCAAGAACACGGCGGTGCCGATGGCGCCGAAGGCGTACACGGCGCGCCGACCGAACTTGTCCGCGGCCATGCCGGCCAGGATCTTGCCGAGGATCATTGCGGTGTAGGTGCCTACCAGGTAGGCAGTCATGGACTTGAAGTTCATGTCCATTTCCGTCTGCAGGTAGGCCGGCAGCCAGTTGTTCACACCGTAATAGCCAAACTGCAGGAAGCCTGCGGTCAAACACCAGAGGATGAACATGCGGCGCGCGGACGGGTCGCCGAAGATCATCTTGTAGGCGCTTTCGCCCTTCTGCTTGGTGTCTTCCTTCACGCCTTCGGCCAGCTTGCGGGCGCGCTCGGCCTTGGCCTTGACCCAGGCTTCCGGCTCCGGCACCAGACGCTGCATGAAAATGGCCAGCAGCACCGGGATGATGGCGACGTAGAACAGGTAACGCCAGCCATAGGTCGGCAGTAGCCAGCCGGCGAGCAGGGTCGCCACGATGTAGCCCACGGACCAGCCGGCCTGCAGAGTGCCCAGAACGGTTGTACGGTACTTCGTCGGTACGTATTCGGCCATCAGGGTGTTGCAGGCGACATAGAGTGCGCCCAGGCCCAGGGACGAAACGAAACGGAAGCATGCGAACTGCCAATAATTTTGAGTCAGGCCCAGGGCGCAGGTGCCGATCGAAAACAGGACGATGGTCCAGATCACCGTCTTGACCCGGCCGAAACGGTCGCAGCACCAGCCGCCATAGATGCCACCGATGGCCATGCCCGCCAGAGTGAAGCTACCCAAGGCGCCGGCCTCGACGTTGCTCAGACCGAACTCGGCTTTAAGGCTGGTGAGGCTGTAGGACAGCAGCATCAGGTCTGCGCCATCGATCAGCAGGCCGAGAAAGCAGAAGATGAAGACAATTATCCAGGTATTGTTCTTAGGGGCTGTCAGGCCCAGCTGCGTGGTCGTCGTAGTGCTCATAACGAACGAAACCTTTTTTGTAGTTGTGGTGTAACGGGGCAGTCAGCCCCGCAGTGGGAATCAGTCAGGCGCAACGCACGAATGCATACCGCGAGCTCGCGCCGCGGCATGAAACAGAGGGGTTTAGCGCTGCGCTTCACGGATCATGTTGCGGGCGATGATTACCTGCTGGATCTGCGTGGTTCCCTCGTACAGACGGAACAGGCGGACGTCGCGGTAGAAACGCTCGATGGCGTATTCGCTGATGTAGCCGGCACCGCCATGGATCTGCACCCCACGGTCGGCCACGCGGCCACACATTTCGGTGGCGAACATCTTTGCGCAAGAGGCTTCGGTGCTGACATTCTGACCGGCGTCACGCTTGCAGGCGGCATCGAGCACCATGCAGCGGGCGGCGTAGATCTCGGCCTTGCTATCGGCCAGCATGCCCTGGATCAACTGGAATTCGGCGATGGGCTGGCCGAACTGCTTGCGCTCGATGGCGTACTGCAGGGAGTCGGCAAGCATGCGCTCGGCGGCACCTACGGAGAGGGCAGCAATATGCAGGCGGCCTTTGTCCAGCACCTTCATGGCGGTCTTGAAGCCGACGCCTTCCTTGCCGCCGATCAGGTTCTCGGCCGGCACGCGGACGTTCTCGAAGATCACGTCGGCAGTGTGAGCGCCTTTCTGGCCCATCTTGTGGTCGCGCTTGCCGATGATCACACCGGGGATACCGGCTTCGACTATGAATGAACTGATGCCGCCTGCACCTTTGATCTCGGGATTGGTACGGGCCATGACGGTGAAAATACCGGCGTGGGGCGCGTTGGTGATGAAGCGTTTGGTGCCGTTGATGACGTAGAAGTCGCCATCGCGCACCGCGGTGGTCTTCAGAGAGGCGGCGTCAGAGCCGGAATCCGGCTCGGTCAGGCAGAAGGAGCTTATGAATTCGCCAGCAGCCAGCCTGGGCAGGTATTTGGCCTTTTGCTCGGGCGTACCGTCGAGCAGGATGCCGATGGAACCGATGCCGTTGTTGGTGCCGATGTAGGAACGGAAGGCCGGGGAGGTGCGACCGAGTTCGAAGGCGATGTTCACCTCCTCTTCCATGGTGACGCCCAGACCGCCGAACTCCTCGGGAATGGTCAGGCCGAACAGGCCCATTTCCTTCATCTGCTCAACGATATCAGCCGGCATTTCATCGGTTTCAGCCACTTCATTTTCGCGTGGAATGAGGGCTTCGTTGACGAACTGGCGGATGGAATCCAGCAAGATTTGCAAGGTTTCCGGATCGCGGATCATATGTACTCCTCAGTGGCCCGCTACGGGCCTCGTTTCGATGAGGCATGACCCGCCGCGGAATCAGCGGGTGCTGGCCTCGATGCTCGTAACCATGTGAACCAGTCTCGGTCCAATGTCCTCTTCCAGCGTCTCCCGTGAGAGCTGGAAGCTGGGGCCGCCGCAGTTGAAGGCCAGCAGCCCGTGTTGCGCATGCACCATGGGCACGGCAACCGAATTCACGTCCCGGTGCCATTCGCCGATGGACAGGCAGTACCCGTAGTCGGCGTAGTCGCGAAAGGCCTTTTCCAGCCCCCTACGGAGCTTCGGCCAATCATCCGCGTGCCGTTCGCGGATGTGATCCAGCAAAAAATCGCATTCCTCTTCCGGCAGAGCCGCCAGGCAGGCGCGGCCAACCGAGCTCAGATGCAGCGGCAAGTGGCTGCCCACCTGGCGGCGCATCGTCACGTTGCCATGGCCGTGCACCACGTCCAGGTACACCATTTGCAGCCGATCTCGCGCGGCCATCGCTACTGCCGCCTTGGCGTAATTGGCCATTTCCTCCATCAGCGGATGCGCCACCGCCCTGACCGACAGGTTGGAGAGCATCGCGTAGCCGAACGACATGACACCCACGTCCAGCTGGTACTTGCCCTGCGGCAACTGCTTGAGGCAGCCCAGCCGGGTCAGGGTATGGGTCAGTCGACTGACCGTGGGCCGCGGTAGACCGGCCTTGCGCGCCAATTCCTGATTGCTCAGCACACTTTCGCGTGGGCTGAAGCAGCGCAGCAGTTCCAGACCCCGTGCCAGTGCAGTAACGAACTGGCGGTCCTTTTCCTGGTCCTCGATGTTCCCCATGGGGTCCAGCAAAACGCGGTCGATCTCGGACATGGCTTGCCCTGTCTTGCCCTGGTTCGTTTCGTTGTCGACCTTGATAGTGCGGCGCATGGTAGATCCCCTTTTTTTAAAATTGCAATTTTCGAAAGTGTATTTCGCACAGCGGACAAAAGGCAAGAACCCCCGTCCTATCAGGCTTCCGATGCCCTACGTCGATAGTTCTCCTTGGTTTTAATCGACTAAAGTCGTAGTCGGAAAGGGCTGGCGTTTACAGAAAACTCCGCTTGCACCTATCATTTCGTCAGAAGCGTGGAATGACGTTTCGCATAGCGGACATTCCCATGTGATAGCAGCCGGAGCAGAGATGAGCCAAACCATCGATTCAATCGTTTTGCTGGAATTTCCCATTGATGGTGTCGCCCTCGTCCGCATCAATCGCCCCGAGGCCAAGAACGCGCTCAACACTGCCGTTCGCCACGAACTGGCCGATCAGTTCCGTGCGCTTGCCCACCGAAACGACGTACGAGCCATCGTTCTCACGGGGGGCGAGCAATTTTTCGTGGCCGGAGCGGACATCAAGGAGTTCGCCACCGCAACGCCGATCGAGATGTACGGCCGCCACACCGAACTGCTGTGGGACCCGATTGCTCGTTGCCCGAAGCCGGTCATCGCAGCCGTTAACGGCTTCGCCCTTGGCGGAGGCTGCGAGCTGGCGATGCATTGCGACATTATCGTCGCCGGACAATCGGCCCGTTTTGCCCAGCCGGAAGTCAAGCTCGGCCTGATGCCGGGCGCCGGCGGTACCCAGCGTCTGATTCGCGCCGTGGGCAAGTTCCAGGCCATGCGCATCGCCCTGACCGGCTGCATGGTGAAGGCCCCCGAGGCACAGGCCATGGGCATGGTGAGCGAAGTGGTGCCGGACGACCAAACCCTTGCTCGCGCCCTGGCGCTGGCCAGCGAAATTGCCGCGCTGCCGCCGTTGGCCGTGCAACAGATCAAGGAAGTGATGCTGGCCGGCGCCGACCTGCCGTTGGACAGCGCACTGGCCCTGGAGCGCAAAGCGTTCCAGCTGCTGTTCGATTCCGCCGATCAGAAGGAAGGCGCCGCCGCCTTCTTTGAAAAGCGCAAACCCAACTACCACGGGGAGTAAGCATGGCCCGTTCGATCAACATCATGGGGCTCGTCGGCACCGGCGTGATGGGCGCCGGTATCGCCCAGATTGCCGCCCAGGCCGGCGTGGAAGTGCGCCTTTACGATGCCCGTGAGGGTGCGGCGCAGGCTGCCCGCGACAACCTCGAGGCTACCCTAGGCAAACTGGTGGCCAAGAGCAAAATAACCCAGGAGGCCGCCGACGCTGCCCTGGCGCTGCTCAGGCCGGCGGCCAGCATCGAAGAGCTCGCTGGCTGCGACATGATCGTAGAGGCCATCGTTGAGAACCTGGATGTCAAACGCAGTCTGCTGACCCAGCTGGAAACCATCGTCGACGACCAGTGCATCCTGGCGACCAACACGTCGTCGCTGTCGGTGAGCGCCATCGCCACCGCCTGCAAGCGCCCCGAGCGTGTGGCCGGATTTCATTTCTTCAACCCGGTTCCGCTGATGAAGGTGGTCGAGGTCATCGACGGCCTTGCCACTGAGCCAGCCTTCTGCGAGGCGCTGATGGAGCTGGCCAAGCGCATGGGCCACACCGGCGTCCGTGCCAAGGATACCCCCGGCTTCATCGTCAACCACGCTGGCCGTGCCTATGGCACCGAAGCATTGAAGATCCTCGGTGAGGGCGTCGCTTCCCAAGGCGAGGTGGACCGCATCCTTCGGGAAAGCGCCGGTTTCCGCATGGGCCCGCTGGAGCTGTTCGATCTCACCGCGCTGGATGTGTCTCATCCGGTGATGGAGTCGATCTACGAGCAGTTCTATCACGATCCGCGCTACCGCCCGTCGCCCTTGACCCGCCAGATGCTGGTCGCTGGTCGCGTGGGCCGTAAGGTCAGCCAAGGCTTCTACCGCTACGAGAACGGCCGGATGATGGATGCGCCACAACCGCAGCCGGTACCGAGCGTCGAGCAACTGCCGCCGGTATGGATCGCCGCCGAGTCGGCGTCCGATCAGCAAAAGCTGGTGAGCCTGCTCAAGACGTTGGGCGCTCAGGTGGAAGAAGGCGAGCGTCCTTCCGAACAGGCGCTCTGCCTGATGGCACCCTACGGTGACGATGCGACCACAGCAGCGAGCTGCTTCGGCGTCGATCCCGAGCGCACCATGTGCATTGACCTGTTGACCGATCTATCCCGCCACCGCACCTTGATGACGAATCCGGCGACCCGCGCCGATATGCGCGATGCCGCCCATGCCCTGTTCGCCCGTGATGGCGTTGGCGTAAGCGTGATCCGCGACAGCCTCGGCTTCGTAGCCCAACGCGTTTTGGCCATGGTGGTAAACCTGGCCTGCGACATCGCCCAGCAGCAGATTGCCAGCGCCGAAGACATCGACAACGCCGTACGCCTGGGACTGGGTTATCCGCAGGGGCCGCTGGCCTGGGGCGACCTCCTCGGCCCGCGCCGCCTGCTGACCATTCTGGAGCGCATGGTGGAAATGACCGGTGACCCACGTTACCGCCCGAGCCCCTGGCTGCGCCGCCGCGTGCATCTCGGACTATCGTTGCGCCAGGTAGAACCGGCTGTCGTCTGACATTCCTTTCATCTCTATAGGTTCGATTCATGCTGAACGCATACATCTACGCAGGCCTGCGCACTCCCTTCGGCCGCCACGGTGGTGGCCTGGCGCCGGTCCGTCCGGACGACCTTGTCGCTGACGTGATTCGTGAGTTGCTGGCCCGCAATGCCATCGATGGCGCCGCCATCGACGACGTCATCCTCGGCAACACCAACCAGGCGGGTGAAGACAGCCGCAACATCGCCCGTCACGCCGTGCTGCTGTCCGGTCTACCGGTCACCGTCCCGGGTCAGACCGTGAACCGCCTGTGCGCCAGCGGCCTGGCGGCGGTGATCGACGCCGCTCGCGCCGTCACGTGCAACGAGGGCGAGCTGTTCGTGGCCGGTGGCGTGGAAAGCATGTCGCGTGCGCCATTCGTCATGGCCAAGGCCGAAAAAGCCTTCAGCCGTGACCTCACCGTATACGACAGCACCATCGGCGCGCGCTTCCCGAACCCGAAAATCGTTGCCGCGTTCGGCAACGACACCATGCCGCAGACCGGGGACAACCTGGCGCGGGAATTCGGCATCAGCCGTGAACAGGCCGACACCTTCGCCGCCGCGTCCCAAGCCAAGTTCGAAGCGGCCCGCCAAGCCGGTTTTTTCGCGGACGAGCTGCTGCAGGTGAGCGTGCCGACCGGCCGCAAAACCCCACCGAAGGTGGTTGCCGAAGACGAGCATCCGCGTCCGGACTCCGACATGGCCGCGCTGGCCAAGCTGCGTCCGCTGTTCGAAGACGGCGTGGTGACCGCCGGTAACGCCTCCGGCGTCAACGACGGTGCCGCCGCGCTGCTGATCGGCAGCCAGGCCGCTGGCCACAAGCACGGTCTCAAGCCAATGGCCCGCATTCTTTCCGCGGCGGCGGCCGGCGTCGAGCCGCGCATCATGGGTATCGGTCCCGTCGAAGCCATCAACAAGGCCCTGAACCGTGCCGGCTTGTCCCTGGCTGACATGGACATCATCGAGATCAACGAAGCGTTTGCCTCCCAGGTGTTGGGTTGCCTGAAGGGCCTGAACGTGGCTTTGGATGATCCGCGCGTCAACCCCAACGGCGGTGCCATCGCCGTGGGCCACCCGCTGGGTGCCTCCGGTGCCCGTCTGGCGCTATCCACCGCGCGTGAACTGCAGCGCAGCGGCAAGCGTTACGCGGTGATCAGTCTGTGCATCGGTGTCGGCCAGGGTCTGGCCATGGTTATCGAGCGCGCCTGAGCACATGGCCCTTGGCCACTTAAACCAGGCCGGCGGTGTTCTGCGCCGGTCGCGTTGAAAAGGTAAGAAACAATGGGTGCATTAAGTGGGATTCGGGTTCTGGACCTGAGTCGTGTATTGGCTGGCCCCTGGTGTGGCCAGGTTCTGGCCGACCTGGGCGCCGAGGTGATCAAGGTCGAGCGTCCGCGCGTGGGTGACGACACCCGTGGCTGGGGCCCGCCGTATATGAAAACCCCCGAAGGCGAGAACAGCGCCGAGGCTTCCTATTACCAGTCCGCCAACCGCAACAAGCTATCAGTCTCCATCAACATCGCCACGCCGGAAGGCCAGGAGCTGGTGCGCGCACTGGCCTCCACCTCCGACGTGCTGATCGAGAACTACAAGGCCGGCTCGCTGGCCAAGTACGGCCTGGATTACGAGAGCCTCTCCAAGATCAACCCGCGCCTGGTCTACTGCTCCATCACCGGCTTCGGCCAGACCGGTCCGCGCGCTGAAGAGCCCGGTTACGACTTCGTCATCCAGGGCATGGGCGGCCTGATGAGCATCACCGGAGAAAAGGACGGCGTGCCGGGCGCCGGCCCGCAGAAGGTGGGCGTGGCCGTGGCCGACGTGATGACCGGCCTGTATTCCACGATCGCCATCCAGGCCGCACTGCTGGCTCGTGAAAAGACCGGCCGCGGTCAGCACTGCGACATGGCGCTGCTGGACGTGCAAGTCGCGACCCTGGGCAACCAGAGCCAGAACTACCTGAGCACCGGCCGTTCCCCGGGCCGCCAGGGCAATGCCCACGTGAACATCGTGCCGTACCAGGTGTTCAAAGCGCGCGACATGGATTTCATTATCGCCTGCGGCAACGACACCCAGTTCCTGGCCCTGTGCGAGGCCATTGGCCTGCCGGAGCTTCCTGTGGACCCACGCTTCACCAAGAACGCCGATCGCGTGCGCAACCGAGAGGCAATCGTCGACCTTCTGTCCGAGCATTTTCTCAAGGACACCGCCGACAACTGGGTGACCAGGATTCACGCCGTGAAGGTGCCGGTGGGCGTGATCAACGATGTCGGCCGCGCCCTGGCCGAACCGCAGGTGCTTGCCCGCGACATGCTGGTTAACATCCCACATCCGATGAACCCGGACTTCAAGATGGTCGGCAGCCCGGTGAAGCTCTCCGACACCCCGGTGGAATACAAGCGTCCGGCGCCGCGTCTGGGCGAGCACACCGAAAAAGTACTGTCGGAGCTGGGTCTGGACGCCGCAAAGCTCGCCGAGCTGAAGGAAAAAGGCATCATCGAGCAGCTGAAAGCCGACTAGGTTTTTCTCCGCTGCTCGCTCCTCGAATCAGGCGCGCCGGCAGCGCGTCTGAATTATTCCAAAAAGGTAGAACCTCATGAAAATCCTCGTAGCTGTCAAACGAGTGGTCGATTACAACGTCAAGGTTCGCGTCAAGGCGGACAATTCCGGCGTCGACCTCGCCAACGTCAAGATGTCGATGAACCCCTTCTGCGAAATCGCCGTGGAAGAAGCCGTGCGCCTGAAAGAGAAAGGTGTAGCGAGCGAAATCGTCGTGGTTTCCATTGGTCCGACTGCTGCCCAGGAGCAGCTGCGTACCGCCCTGGCACTGGGTGCCGATCGCGCCGTGCTGGTCGAATC
>DPSI01000207.1:394-8582 GCA_003527165.1 Pseudomonas sp. | reverse complement strand
AGCGCCAGCAGGTTGGTCTGGTCGGCAATGCTCTTGATCACATCGACCACGGTGCCGATCTCGTCGGTGTTCGTTGCCAGTGCGGACACCGCATCGCCGGTTTCCGTGACGGCGTGAGCCAGCAGCTCGATGGCTTTGCGGGTCTGAGCGCTGATTTCCTGGCCTTGGGCCGCCAGCTGGTTGGCTTGCTCGGTGGCCTCTGCTGCCAGGGTTACATTGCCGGCGACTTCTTGAGTCGTCGCGGCCATCTGATTGATGGCCGTGGCCACCTGTTCGGTTTCGTGATGTTGACGAGCCAGGCCGTCCGAGCAGCTGTGCGCCAGCTGATCGGCCCGCTTGGCCTGTTGTTGCAGCTGCACGGCGCTGTCCTGCAGGCGAGTCAGGCAGGTTTTCAGGCGCGCATGCTCGCTGAGCATCGCCATTTCCAGCCGGGCTTCGACGCCCTGGCTATCGGTGTACATCCGGGCGATCAGCGGGTCGCTCATGGATTGCTCGGCGAGGCGCACCAAGCGGTTCACCCCACGCATCTGCCAGCGGCGGCCGGCGAGGCCCAGAGGCACGGAAAGCAGTGCTGCCAGCGCAAAGCCCCACATGTGGTCGAGCCAGGCGCCGACCATGAAACCGATCTGACTGGTGAGAATGAAGGGCAGCCAGTTGAGGGCAAAGGGTATCCACTTGTCCCGCCGCGGCACGCCGCTCTTGCCCGCATTGAGGCGTGCATAGAGGGCTTCCGCGCGCTGGACCTGCTCGCGTGTGGGCTTGGTGCGGACCGACTCGTAGCCGATAACCTTGCGCTGAATATCGAGCACTGGCGTCACGTAGGCGTTGACCCAGTAGTGGTCCCCGTCCTTGCGCCGATTCTTGACGATGCCCATCCAGGGTTTGCCGTCCTTGAGCGTTGCCCACATGTGCGCAAATACGGCGGACGGCACGTCCGGGTGACGGATCAGGTTGTGCGGGGAGCCGATAAGCTCACTGCGTTCAAAGCCGCTGACTTCCGCGAAAATGTCGTTGCAGTAGTTGATCTTGCCTTTGAGATCCGTGGTGGAAATCAGCCGCTGCTGGTCGGGGAATGCATATTCGCGTTGAGTGACGGGCTGGTTGTTTCGCATGAGATACGCCTGGCGATTGGAAGGTGACTTGGTGCGAGTTGTTATTGTCATGCGGTCGGTGACCGGTATGTGTGTCTAACGGCAGGCAATGCGATTAGTTGAATATCGAACGACAGATGGCCATCCATCGCAAAGCAAAACGCCCGCTGCAGCAGCGCTGCGAGCGAGCGTAATGGTGGCGCTTGGCGCGCGACTCAGGCTGCGATCAGCTGCCTCAGCACGTAGTGCAGAATGCCACCGGCCTTGAAGTACTGAACCTCATTGAGCGTGTCGATGCGGCAGAGCACCTGGAAGTTATCTCGTGAGCCGTCTGCGCGCTCTACATCCACAGTCAGCAATTGGCGCGGTTTGATGTCTGCACCCAAACCACTGATCGAGAGCTTCTCGTTGCCGGTCAGGCCCAGCGACAGCCGGGTCTGATCGCCCACGAACTGCAGCGCCAATACACCCATGCCGATCAGGTTGGAGCGGTGGATACGCTCGAAGCTTTCCGCAATCACCGCCTTGACTCCAAGCAGGTTGGTACCCTTGGCGGCCCAATCGCGGCTGGAACCGGTGCCATATTCCTTACCGGCAATGACCACCAGCGGCACGCCTTCGGCCTGATAGCGCATCGCGGCATCGTAAATCGACATGCGCTCCCCACTGGGTTGATAGAGCGTATTGCCGCCTTCTTCGCCGCCCAGCATCTCGTTCTTGATGCGGATGTTGGCAAAGGTGCCGCGCATCATCACTTCATGGTTGCCACGGCGTGAGCCGTAGGAGTTGAAGTCTTCCGGCTTCACGCCCAGTTGCTGCAGATACAGCCCGGCCGGCGAACTGGCCTTGATGTTACCGGCTGGTGAGATGTGGTCGGTGGTGATGGAGTCGCCGAACAGCGCGAGGATTCGCGCGTTCTCGACATCCTTCGGCGGCGCGGGCGGCTGGCCGATGTCCTCGAAGAATGGCGGGTTCTGCACATAGCTGGAGTTATTGTTCCACTGATAGGTATCGCCGGCGGTAACCGCAATGGATTGCCAGTGCTCGTCGCCACTGAACACGTCCGCGTAGCGGGTGCGGAACATCTGACCATCGATCTTGCTCACGGCCTCGTTGACTTCGGCGCTGGTTGGCCAGATGTCCCTGAGGTAGACCGGCTGGTTCTGCTCGTCGTAGCCCAGCGGATCCTTGTCCATGTTGATACGTGTCGTGCCGGCCAAGGCGAAGGCCACAACCAGCGGCGGCGAAGCCAGCCAGTTGGCTTTGACCATTGGATGCACGCGTCCTTCGAAGTTGCGATTGCCGGACAGTACCGAGGAGACGATCAAGTCGTTCTCGGTGATCGCCTGACCGATTGCCTCGGGTAGCGGTCCGGAGTTACCGATGCAGGTGGTGCAGCCATAACCGACCAGGTTGAAGCCCAGTTGGTCCAGATAGGTCGTCAGGCCTGCGCGTTCCAGGTAATCGGTCACCACCTTCGAGCCGGGCGCCAGCGACGATTTCACCCAAGGCGCACGCTTCAAGCCGCGCTCGAGTGCTTTCTTCGCCACCAGGCCAGCGGCCATCAACACGTTCGGGTTGGAGGTATTGGTGCATGAGGTGATCGCTGCGATGACAACCGCACCATGTTTCAAATGGAAAGTCTCGCCGCTTACAGGCACCGCTGTGTTCGCCTGCTGGATCTTGCCGCTGGTCTCCAAAAGAAGATCGAGGCTGGCTCCGATATCGCCTAACGAGACCCGATCCTGCGGACGTTTGGGCCCGGCGAGGGAGGGCTGCACCTGACCGAGATCGAGTTCCAGCGTGGCGGTGAATACAGGGTCCGGCGAGTTGCTATCGCGCCACATGCCCTGGGCCTTGCTGTATGCCTCGACCAGCGCGATGCGGTCCGGATCGCGGCCTGTCAGGCGCAGATAATCGATGGTGATCTGATCCACGGGGAAGAAGCCGCAGGTAGCACCATATTCCGGCGCCATATTGCCGATGGTGGCACGGTCCGCGAGCGGAAGATGATCCAGGCCCGGGCCAAAAAACTCGACGAACTTGCCCACCACGCCATGCTTGCGCAACATCTGCGTGACGGTGAGCACCAGATCGGTGGCCGTCACGCCTTCGTTGAGCTTGCCGGTCAGGCGCATGCCGATCACTTCGGGTATGAGCATCGACACCGGTTGGCCGAGCATCGCGGCTTCCGCTTCGATACCGCCCACACCCCAGCCCAGCACGCCCAGGCCGTTGATCATGGTGGTATGTGAATCGGTGCCGACCAGGGTGTCCGGATAGGCGATGGTTTCGCCGTTTTCTTCTTTCGTCCACACCACCTGACCCAGATACTCGAGGTTGACCTGGTGACAGATACCGGTTCCCGGCGGTACCACGCGGAAATTGTCGAACGCCTGCTGTCCCCAACGCAGGAACTCGTAGCGCTCTCCGTTGCGTTGCATCTCGATTTCGACGTTCTGCTCGAATGCCTTGTCATTGCCGAAACGATCGACCATCACCGAGTGATCGATGACTAGATCCACGGGCGATAGCGGATTGATCCGCTGAGGATCGGCACCGGCGCGGGCCACCGCGTCGCGCATGGCGGTCAGGTCGACGACCGCGGGGACGCCAGTGAAATCCTGCATCAGCACCCGTGCGGGGCGGTACTGGATCTCGCGTTCGGAGGTGTGCGTCTTCAGCCATACCGCCAGCGAGTTGAAATCGTCGGCACGTACCGTGACGTCATCTTCCCAGCGCAGCAGGTTCTCCAGCAGCACCTTGAGCGAGGTCGGTAGGCGGCTGATGTCGCCCAACTGCTGCGCCGCTTCGGGGAGGCTGTAGTAGTGATAAGTTTTGCCGTTCACATCGAGGCTTCGACGGCAATTCAGGCTATCCAGGGATGGCATTCGTCTCTCCTTGTGCCCGCACGGTCGGGCTGACTGGGTAGGGAGCGGTCTGTTGAAGCTAGCCTTTGACGAATCGTTTCGCCATGAAGCTGGTCGCCCATCCAAATTGGCGATGGATTTGGGGCCAAGGCTTCGAATGGCACGGGTTTATGGCGCCATACGCCGGCCGCAACGATTCCAAGCTGACTGTTCACTGGACCGGGGCACCAAGCCTGGGGTTCCCCAGTCGGCTATCATGCGCGGCTTTGGTCGCAGAGCGCGCCGCGCTGATGCGGCTTCGCGCCGATTACAGGATTGTTACCATGAATACATTGCTGCTGCACTGCCGCCCTGGCTTCGAAAACGAAGTCTGTGCCGAGATCAGCGACCAGGCTGCCCGCCTTGGTGTGAGCGGCTACGCCAAGGCGAAACCGAACAGCGCCTGCGCTGAGTTCATTTGCAGCGAGCGAGAAGAGGCGCAGAGACTGATGCATGGTCTGCGCTTCGCTCGGTTGATTTTCCCTCGCCAATGGGCGCGCGGCGAGCATCTGGCGTTGCCGGAATCCGATCGAATCGGCGTATTGCTCGAGCGGCTCGAGGCCTACCCGGTATGCGGCAGCCTCTGGCTGGAGGTGCTGGATACCAACGAGGGCAAGGAACTGTCGAATTTCTGCCGCAAGTTCGAAGCGCCGTTACGCAAGGCTCTGACCAAGGCCGGAAGACTGGATGAAGGTGGCTCGGGCCCGCGTCTGCTGCTGACGTTCAAGACTGGGCGCGAGATGTTTCTTGGCATCGCCGAAGCGGACAACAGCGCGATGTGGCCGATGGGCATTCCCCGTCTGAAATTTCCACGGCAGGCACCGAGCCGCTCGACGCTCAAGCTGGAAGAGGCCTGGCATCACTTCATTCCGCGTGAGCAATGGGATGTGCGATTGGCGCCCGGTATGACTGCCGTAGACCTTGGCGCATCACCGGGTGGCTGGACCTGGCAGCTGGTCAACCGGGATATAGAAGTGATGGCAGTGGATAACGGCCCGATGAGCGAGGAGCTGCTCGAATCCGGCCTGGTCGGCCATTACCGGGCCGACGGTTTCGCTTTCCGTCCGAAGCGGCCGGTGGACTGGATGGTCTGCGATATCGTCGAGAAGCCGGCAAAAAACGCCGCCCTGCTGGAAACCTGGATCGGCGAAGGTCTTTGCCGCGAGGCGGTGGTCAACCTCAAACTGCCGATGAAACAACGCTACGCCGAGGTGAAACGTCTGCTGGAACGCGTTGCCGACGGGCTTGCCGAACGAGGGGTGAAGGCGAGTATCGGCTGCAAGCAGCTTTACCATGATCGCGAGGAAGTGACCTGCCATTTGCGTCGGCTATGACGCACAGGCGGGTGACCGCACGATCTGTCTGGGCGACAATGCCGCCTTGCTTTAGGAGTCTGTGATGTCTCAATCTGCTGAACTGTCTGCCGACGCGGTGCTTGATGCCAGCGGCCTGAACTGCCCCGAACCGGTGATGATGCTGCACAACAAGGTGCGCGGGCTCAGTGGTGGCGAGTTGCTCAAGGTTATCGCAACCGACCCGTCTACCCAGCGCGATATTCCCAAGTTTTGCGTGTTTCTCGGCCACGAGCTGGTGGAACAACAGGCCGAAGAGGGGACCTACCTTTACTGGATTCGCAAGAAGACCGAATGAGCCTATCCGCCGAATCTGAAACCAGGCCCAAGGTCGGACAGCCCCTCGGACCGAGGTGATGTTGTACCCATTCCAAAGCCGGCTCCGTGCTGCCTTCTATTGTATTCGTCCCGCTTCAGCGCTTCTGCTTTCTCTGCATCTCGGTCGTCGTCGCTCATACGCAGGGTGGCAGGAATGCCAGCTGCAGCCCGACGAATACCGTCGCCAGCGCGGCGATGAAATGAATCCCCGATGCAACCTTGGTGACGAATACCTGCCGTTCGTCAAGATCATGGGGCGGCCGCGACAATTTCCAGGAGCGGCGACCCAGCCATAGCAGCAGGGCGACCACGATCAGGGTGAACACGCCGAAACTGGCGTTCAGCCAGTTGAAAATGCCTTGATCGGGATCCGGTGGCGCGATCGAGCAGGCCACTGCGTGCGAGCCGTACAGTGTGGCGAACCAGAGGCTCCAGATGGTCGTCCCGAACGGGATCTGCATGGGATGAAAGACCGAGGTGCGACGGTACTTCATCAGGCACCTCCCCAGGCCGACGGGAACAGAACGATCGACGCGTAGGCACTCCAGAGCACGCCCAGGTTGTAGTACCAGAGCTGCTCGACCACCACCGGCTCGTAGGGGGCCTTTTCACCCACGTAGCCGTAGTGCACCCGCAGCACCTGCAGGAGTGTGCAGATCGCTGCCAGGGCGCAATGGATCAGACTGTAGGCCAAGATGACGAAAACCACCGCGTCGTGGGCGGTTTCGGTTATGTTCAGGTTGGCGCTCAGCAACACCCACAGCAGTGTGCCGAACTGCGCTATGGCGACGATTGAAACCAAGCCCAGATTGCCCAGCAGCCCGGAGCTGTTGCCGCGGCGAAGCCGCGCCGGAATCACCCGCATCCATAGGGTCCCGATCGTTAAAAGAATGGCGCTGGCCAGCATGAGCCAGCTGTTGAGATCGAACTGCTGGGGAACCTGCCAATCCGGCGATACGGTCCACAGGTAGAACCAGCCGAACAGCAGCGACAGATAAAGGGTGCCGTTAGCCAGCAAGGTGACGCCCATGCCCCACAATCCCGGGCCGTCGAAGGTGCGTGAATGCAGCGGTGGCTCGTCCGGCTGGGTGCGCGCATCAGGTGCAGCGGCTGGGTGCGCGCCGTTCTCCCATGACCAGCGGAACAGCACGATCAGCGCGGCGATCGTGGCCGCGAGCGCCAGCCAATACGCCTTGTTCAACAGGCTCAGGCAGAGCACGGCGAGAAATACCGAGGCCACGAACGGCCACCAGCTATTGCCGGGCAAATGGATGACCTCGCGTACCTTGCCGCTCAGCGGGTCCGAGCCCCAGGTTTCGCGCCGACCGTGATCGATGGTGGTCAGCGCATGCTCACCGCGGGCGATGCTGTGGGGCAGACCCGGATCCTTCCACAGCGGATGGCGATCGGTGACGTCCGGCAGGCTGACGAAGTTGTACGGGCTCGGCGGTAGGCTGGTGGCCCATTCCAGCGTGTCGGCGTTCCAGGGATTGGTTTTTGCCGGTTGTCCGAAGCGGAAGTGCAGCACAATGTCCAGCAGGATGGTGCCGATGCCGATTGCCATGATGAAACTGCCGATCGACGAGACCAGGTTCGGAATGTCCCAGCCCAGGCCAGTGTCGTAGGTGTAGACCCGGCGCGGCATGCCCAGCAGGCCGGTCCAGTGCATGATCAGGAAGGTCGTGTTGAAGCCGATGAAGACCAGCCAGAAGCCCCAACGACCCAGGCGCACCGAGGGCATGCGACCGGAGAAGTGCGGCAGCCAGTAATACAGCCCGGCCATGAGCGGAAAGAACATGCCGCCGACCAATACGTAGTGCATGTGCGCGACGACGAAATGGGTGTCGTGCACCTGCCAGTCGAATGGCACCAGGGCGACCATCACCCCGGTCAGGCCGCCGCACACGAAGACGATCAGGAACCCCACCAGCCACAGCATCGGTACGTGATACACCGGCTTGCCCAGCCACAACGTCGCGATCCAGGCGAATATCTGCACCCCGGTGGGGATCGCCACCAGCATGCTCGCCGCCGAAAAGAAGCCCAGCGCCAGCGCCGGGATGCCCACCGTGAACATGTGATGGACCCAGAGACCAAAACTGAGGAAGCCGGTGGTCAGTACGCCGAGCACCACCCAGCGATAGCCCACCAGCGGCCGCTGGCAGAATACCGGAAGCAGCGTCGAGACAATGCCCGCACCGGGCAGGAAGATGATGTACACCTCGGGATGGCCGAACAGCCAGAACAGATGCTGCCAGAGCACCGGATCGCCACCCTTAGCTGTGTCGAAGAAGGGCAAACCGGCGGCGCGTTCCAGTTCCAGCAAAATGCTTCCCAGAATGAGCGGCGGGAAGCCGAAGACGATCATCAGCGCCATCACCAGGATGTACCAGGCGTAAAGCGGCATCTTGTGCAGCGCCATGCCGTTGGTGCGGGTGCGCAGAATCGACACCACCAGTTCGACCCCGGCGCTCACCGCGGAGATTTCGACGAAGGTGATGCCCAGCAGCCAGAAATC